>VGOD01000034.1 GCA_016876015.1 Chloroflexota bacterium | reverse complement strand
ACGGCGCGCAGCAGCGGCAGGCTGGCGATGGTCGCAATCTCCGGCAACAGCCGCAGTCCTTCGACCCCAAACCGCAAATCCAAGCCGAAGGCGATGGCATCCAGGGCGCCTTGTCGGATCCCTTCCTGCAAGCCCTCTTGCCGGCCCTCTTGCAACCCTTCTTCCTTCACCAGTTCATAGAAGTACGACTGCATCATCAGATCCCTCCTGCGTGACACCAATTGCCTGGTCAACTCTCTGGACACCAACCCCGCCAGAATTGCCATCCCCGTCAGCATGTCGGCCTTGTCTCCGTGCGGCAGGAGACTCTCGTAGATCAACTGCTCGGCCGCCATGGTCAGCTCGCCGCCCCCACGCATCACCGGTACGAACGGCAGCAGATTCACGATCGGCGTCTGCACGATCGCAGCCGCCTCCAACTCGTAGACCCGCACCAGCCGATAGCGAAAGCTGACCTCGCGATCCCGGTAACGCTCCTGCGCCGCATGCGACGGCCGCAGCAGCAGCACACACGACAGCGCGTCCGCGATGCGTTCCTTGAGGATGTGCCGGCAGCGATACTCCAACAGCCGCACCGGCACGTCCCACTCCCATTCGCTCTGCAATTCCAGCACCACCAGCCGGCGCCGGCCGCGGGCATCGGTCACCAAGAGCGGTACATCGCTGCTGCGCAAGCTCGCTGTCTGCTGTGGCAACTCCTCGATCAGTGTGCTCTCGACCACCGCAAGACCGAGGAAGTGCTCCAGGATCGCGCGGTGGCTCTTTTCGATCAACACCTTGGCCGCGATGTCGTATTCCATGTCTCGCTCCCTCAATGCAATTATACTGATAAGGCAGTCTTTTGCCAACCAGCTCACTCATCGAAATCACCCTACTACCTCGGTTCCACCGGCGGACACCCCCACGCATCCGCCGGAACACCCCGCCGCTCGTGCCGAAACTCCGCCAGGATGCCGCAGGCATAGCAATGCTTCCGGCAGTCGTCGGTGGTTTCGCCGGCCAGCGCCTTGCGATATTCCCGCAGGAGGAACTTCTTGCTCACCCCCACACTGATGTGATCCCACGGCAACAGCTCGTCCACGGCTCGCTCGCGACGGGCATACCAGTTGGGATCGAGACCGGCCTCGCTGAAGGCTTGCTGCCAGGCCGCGGCGTTGAACTGATCGCCCCAGCCGTCGAACTGCGCGCCGAGTCGCCACGCGGCCTCGATCACATCGGCCAGGCGGCGGTCGCCGCGGCTGAGCGCGGCCTCGATCAACGTCTCGGCCGGGTCGTTGTAGCTGAATTCGATCCCTGGTCCGCGCAGTTGGCGCTCCAGCAGGGCGATTTGGCCGCGCAGCGTCGCCTCGTCGGCCACCGGCAGCCATTGGAACGGCGTGTGCGCCTTTGGCGTCAGGGTGCTCACCCCGACGCGCACCTTTGCCTTCCGGCCCAACTCCCGGAAGCCGATGCGCTTGACCCGGTGCGCCAGATCGGCGATCGCTTGCACATCTTCCAGAGTCTGCGTGGGATGGCCGATCATAAAGTAGAGCTTAATGGTGGTCCAGCCGCGGCGATAGACCTCGGCTGCGGTTGCGAGCAACGACTCATCGGCGATGGGTTTGTTGATCACGTCGCGCAGCCGATCGGTGGCCGCCTCTGGGGCAAAGGTGAAACCGGACCGCCGCCGGCCCTTCTCCAATTGCTCCATCAGTTCGACGCTGAATGACTCGATCCGCAGGCTGGGCAGACCGATGGAAAGCTTCTGGTCGCCATATCGCGCGGCCACCTCGCGCACCAGATCGTTGACCGTGCTGTAGTCGGACGAGCTGAGGGATAGGAAGCTGATCTCCTCGAAACCGGTGTTGTGCACGATGGCATCTACAGCAGCCAATACCTCGTCAAGCGGCCGCTCACGCGCCGGCCGGTAGATCATCCCCGCCTGGCAGAAGCGACAGCCGCGGGTGCAGCCGCGCTGGATTTCGATTGCCGCGCGGTTGTGCACTGTGTCAACGAAGGGGACGATGAATCTGGTCGGCGACGGGGGCAAGGTGGGCACGATGCGCTTGAGGACGGTGGGACGTACTACGTATTGCGTATTGCGTGTCTGGAATGCCATCCTTTCCCCAGTCACCCTGAGCGAGTCCGCGCCGAAAGGTACAGCGCCGCGGGACGCCAGCGAAGGGTCTCGATCCTGAGAGCGAAAACCGGCAAGGCGCCCATCCTCGAAATAAGTCGGTTCGTAGAAGGACGGCACATAGATTCCCTCGATTTGCGCCAGGCGGTGTAACGCCTCGTCGCGGCCCAACCCGCCGCGGCAGGCGTCAGTCCACGTGCGCACGATCTCTGTGATGGCCTCTTCCCCCTCGCCGATGAAAAAGGCATCGAAGAACGCGTGCATCGGCTCCGGGTTCAGACAGCCGGAACCGCCCGCCAGGATCAGGGGCCAGGAACCTACCTCCCCCTGCCCCCCTTCCTCATGAAGCAAGGCGGGTGACGACTCGCGATCGGCCGCGCGCAGCGGGATGCCGGCCAGGTCAAGGGTCGCGAGGACGTTGGTGTAGAGCTGCTCGTAGGGCAGGCTGAAGCCCACCACGTCGAAATCGCGCAGCGGCCGCCGGCTCTCCAGGCCATAGAGCGGGATTCGCGCTCGACGCATGGCCGCGCTCATGTCGGTCCAGGGCGTATAAGCGCGCTCTGCCAACATATCGGGCTGCCGGTTCACGATGTCGTAGAGGATCGCCAGACCCAGGTTGGACATGCCCAGATCGTAGACATCGGGAAATACCAGCGCCAACCGATAGGCCACACTATCCCACGGCTTGACGATGCTGTTGTACTCGCCGCCCGTGTAACGCGCCGGCTTCTGCACAAACGGGAGAACCCCGTCGAGACTACGAGTGATCTCAGCCGGTGTATGAACCATCATCTCCACCCTTCACTTCTCACTGTTCGCGCTTCACTTCTCACGCTTCACGCCACGATACCTGTTCACGATCTCGTTCATACGACCAAGCTGCCGCTCCATCTCGGCGACCATCCTGAACTGCGCGCGACACCGATCCAGGTTATGGTTCGGCCGGTGAATCCTGAAATAGACATCACCGTTCAGGTGATCGGTCAGGAAACGCATCCCAAGCTCCAACGTGATGAGGATGGCGGAAAACGCCAGGTGATCTATCTCAGCGGGCATCAGAAAGCTAGCGGCCGCGTCCAGGTAGCCGGCCGTCAGACGATCAAACAGGCCCAGGTCGAGGCCAACCTTGTTCAGATCTCTCGCATCCTCGGCGGCAGTGCTGGCGCCCAGACGCACTGCATCGCCGAAGTCATACAGCGCGGAGCCCGGCATGACGGTATCCAGATCAATGATGCAGATTCCCGCGCCAGTTCGGTCGTCAATCATCACATTGTTCAGCTTGGTGTCATTGTGCGTCACGCGTTCGGGGATCACCCCCCGCGCCAACATGTCCACGACCACTGAGGTGTGCGCCTGGCGCTGCAACGCAAAGCCGATCTCGGCCTCGACCGCGCGCACGCGGTTATGCAGATCGTCCTCGACCGCCCGTAGGAAAGCCGCGAACCGCCTGGGCGTATGATGGAAGAAGGGGATCGTCTCGTGCAGCCGCTCCCCCGGCAGGGTGCTCAGCATACGCTGGAAGTCGCCGAAGGCTTTGCCCGCGGTATAGATGAGCTGCGGATTCTCAGCCTTGTCATAGGTGCGCGCGCCTTCGATGAACAGATAGGTTCGCCAGCACTCCCCTGCCGGCGTGCGATAGAACGATCTGCCGGCCGTCGTCGGCGCCAGGGTCAGCGTCTCGCGGCGCGGGTCGCCCCCGGCGGCGATGATCTGCTGGCGCGCGTGACGCGTCACGCGCTCGATATTTTCCATCAGCTTGTCAGGTTCCTTGAACACAAAGGTGTTGATCCGTTGGTGGATATAGCGTGTCTCGCGCGGGCCATCCTGGAAGCGGCTGACATAGGTATCGTTGATATGTCCAGATCCGATGGGGGCCGCATCGAGAAATCGGCCCTCCAGTTGGAAGTGTTTGACGATCTCCGCCAGGTCATGCTTGGTGCGTTCCGACATAGGACCTCCGCCTGTTCCATATTGCCTCTCGTTGAAGAGCGAAACATACCCCTTTCTGCCGTGCCTGTCAAATCAATGGGACCGCGGCCGCGCGGCGCAGACCTTCCCCGCCCTGATTTGACACGACTCCCGTCTATCCGTATAATCTCCCTGTTGGCTACGGCGGATTCGTCTAGAGGCCCAGGATATCGCCCTCTCAAGGCGGAGACACGGGTTCGAATCCCGTATCCGCTACCTGCCATGAGGAGCCCCGGAGACTCGGTTTCCGGGGCGCTTTTTTGTGAACTGGGCAGAGCGGGAATGGGGCGCTCGCTTATCATCCGCCCCCGATGACCTCACACTTGAGAAAGCACCCAGATGAGCGAAGAGAAGACGACGACCCTGTTGCTGATCCGGCATGCGCACAATCCATTGCTTGACCAGCGGCGGTTGGGCGGCTGGACGCCCGACGTCCACCTCAGCGAGCGAGGACGCGGCGAGGCGCAGGCGCTGGGCGCACGCCTGGCCAAAACCAGCATCAGTGCTGTCTACAGCAGTCCATTGGAGCGCGCTTTCGAGACCGCCGAATACGTCGCCGGGCCGCACGGCCTGACCATCCAGATCGTGGATGGCTTGGGTGAGAGCCACTGCGGCGAGTGGACCGGCCGGCCGGTCGAAGAGGTCGTGCAGACCGATCTGTGGCGGCAGTTCCAACTGCTGCCCAGCGCCGCGCGCTTTCCCGGCGGAGAGAGCATCGTCGAGATGCAGGCCCGCCTGGTCGCCGCGCTAGAGGCGATTCGTGCGGCCCATCCGGGCCAGACCGTGGCAGTCGTCTCGCACAGCGATCCGCTGAAGTCCGCGCTGGCCCACTACATGGGCATCGCGCTGGACCTCTTCCAGAGGCTCGTCATCAGCCCAGCCTCCTTGACGGAGCTGGCGTTTACCAGGCTTGGCCCCCGCCTGATGCGCTGCAACGATTGCGCGCACATACCCGAGCCTGGCGCGTGATCGGCTAGAAGAGTCAGCCTGATGGCTCACTATTCCGACGACGAGGTTTTCCCGGTTCGACGGATCACTGCGGGCGCACTCGGCGACCCTGGCCGCCGCGTCTTCGTCTTGCAGGTACAGGTCAGCGGGCAGACCTACTCGTGGCTGATCGCGAAGGAACAGGCGCTGGCGCTCAGCCGAATGTTGCCAGCCCTGCTGAGCGATGTGCGCGCCGCGTTTCCCGAGCTGGATGAGCCCCTGGTGGCGTCGGAACCTGATCTGGCGCTGGCTGAACCCGTGTGGCCCCAGTTCCGCGTGGGCAGCATTGGCGTCGGTTACGACCGCATCCACGACCTGGTGGTTCTGATCCTGGCAGATACGGCGCGCGAAGAAGCTGAAGGGGAAGAACTGTTGGGGTCGCCGCAAGCGCCGACCAAGGCCCACGTATACACGACGCGCGGCCAGGCGTTGTTGCTCAGCCATCAAGCGGAAAGCGTCGTTGCAGCCGGCCGGCCCTTCTGTCCGAACTGCGGCGAGCCGGTGGACGATTTCGGCCACTTCTGCCTGTCTGAAGCGGTGCGCCGCAGACGCAGCGGGGCCTACGTCCAATGACGGCTGGTGTTCGGTGGCCGGGCTGGGCTTGCACACGCGCAGCCAGGTGAATGCCGATGAGTCGCCCTGTCGCACGCCAGCGTCTCACTGCCGATGCGACTGCCTTCCACCCCGGCAGCCTCGCGGCCCTGCTGCGCCTGTTGACCGAAGGCGATCTGACCCTGATCGGATTGCTGCCCTGGAGTTCTAACTACACCTTCCTGGGCCAGGTGAGCGGTGAAGAGCAGCAGGCCCCGGTCGTCTACAAACCGACCCGCGGCGAGCGTCCGCTGTGGGACTTTCCGGCCGGCACGCTTGCCAGGCGCGAGGTTGTCGCCTATGTGCTCAGCCGGGCGCTGGGGTGGGACCTTGTGCCGCCGACCGTGTGGCGCAGCGGGCCGCATGGCCGCGGCTCGGTGCAACTTTTCGTCGCCGATGTTGACCAGGACGAGCACTTCTTCACCTTTCACCGTGATCCAGCTTTCCAGCGCGTCTTGCAGGCGGTCGCGCTTTTCGACGTGGCGGCGAACAACGCCGATCGCAAGGGGGGCCACTGCCTGCGCTACGGCGACGATCACGTCTTGGCCATTGACCACGGCACCTGTTTCAGCATCGAGCCGAAGCTGCGCACCGTGATCTGGGATTTCGCAGGCGCGCCCCTGCCGGCCGATCTGGCCGATGATCTCGACCGGCTGCGCGCCGATCTCTCGACCGCGGCCAGCCCGACAGCCGCGCAGCTCAGCGGCCTGCTCAGCCGCGGCGAGATCGCCGCCGTGCTGGATCGAGTCGCAGCGCTGCTGGCCGCGGGCCGCTTCCCCGCGCCCCCCGAAGACCGCCGGCCGTACCCGTGGCCGCTGGTGTAGGATGCCGTGCTGGGAGTTGGCCTTCGGAAGGGCGTCAGAACTCGCCACGGCCTTGCTATAACATGCGCGAAACCGCTTGACAACGACGAGGTTTTGTCGTATAGTGGTTTTGGCTTGCTGGTCTCAAGGCTGATCAGCGATGCATTGCTCTGCCGAGGCGAGAAAGGAAGGTGAGGCCGCGGGGAATCTTCCCACTTGGCCGCAATACGGACTACATATGCACGTTGTCAGTTGGCGCGAAACGGATTGGACAATGGGACGCAAAAGGAGGAAAGCATGACTCCCAGCAAGTTTTTTTCACGACGCGAGTTCTTGCGCCTGGCGGGTGTGACCGCCGCTGGCGCGGCCCTGGCAGCTTGTGCACCGGTTCCACAACAGGCGCCTGCAATGCCGACCACCGCCCCCCCCTCGAAAGTGCCTGTCGAGATCGTCTACGCGTTTCACGACCCTGCCGACTTCCGAAAGGAAGCGGTCGAAGCCTTCAATCGCCAGTTCGCCGACATCAAGATCACACTTCAGCAGATCCCGGACGAGTTCCCGACCAAGGTCTTCACCATGGCGGCTGCTGGTACGTTGCCGGACGTCGTGCGTGTCTGGGAACCGCACGTGCTTGACTTCGGGCGCAGCGAGCAGGTGATTGACCTGCAACCGTTTGTTGACAAGCAGGCTGACTTCAACATCGCCGACTTCATCGAGAGCTTCCACAATTTCCCGGTCATCAAGGGAAAACGCTACGGCATTGCGGATGGCTGGAATGGCCATCTCTGCTTCTACAACAAGGGCCTCTTCGACAAAGCCAGTGTCAAATACCCCGACGAGAACTGGAACTGGGATGACTACGTCGCTATCGCCCAGAAGATTTCCAAGCCAGCAGAGAAGATCTGGGGCTCAGACGGCCTCTTCATCGGCTGGCTGCACTGGAGCTACAAGCTGGTGTGGCAGAACGGCGGGCAGGTGTACAGCGAGGACTACACCAAGTGTCTGCTGGACAGCGCGGAGGCGATAGAAGGCCTGCAGTTCTGGGCCGACCAGTTGTTGAAGGGGGAGATCATGCCGTCGCCGGCCCAGGCCGAGGGCATGGGCGATATGTTCCAAACGGGTCGCGCTGCCATGCAGCGCGTCGGCACCTGGGTGATGGGCGCCCTGGCCGAGGGAGGAAAATTCGCCTGGGACATGGTGCCGGAACCGAAACGCAAGGTGCGCCGTACTCTGTTGCACACCGCCTTCAACGTGATTCCCAAGACCACGAAGGACAAGGATAACGCCTGGAAGTGGCTGAACTTCATCGTCGGGCCGGAAGGCCAATACCTGTATGTCAAGAAGAACGCCACCCCTGGAACGCGGCGTTCCGTCAACGCCAGGAAGCCCTGGGCCAGGGAAGGTGTAGCTGCCCACTGGGATTACGTGCCCCAGGCCGGCGAGTATGGCATTCTCGTGCCGGCGCCTCCGAACGTGGGCGAAGTCGAAAAGATCCAGGGCGACGCGGTCCAGGCCATCTTCCTGGGCAAGGCAAAGGCCAAGGAGGTGCTCCCGGATGTAGCCAAGAAGGTAACAGAGACACTCGGCAAACCAGCATAGCCGTCTCGTGTGGCTCGTCGTGGCGGCTTCGGCCGCTCAACCAGCCGATAGGCGGCCTCCGGTCATTGGACCGCGACTGAAGCCGCTACGACGAAGCTACTTGGAACCTGGTCAACACCCTGACACGGGGGACTCCATGCGACACAGACGACCGTGGACGAAGCGACGGTTCAAGCAGGCGCTCGAAGGCTACCTTTTCATCTCCCCCTGGCTCATTGGCTTTGTCTTGTTCACCGCCGGTCCAGTTCTAACCTCCCTTGTGCTCAGCTTCTTCAGGTGGAGCCTGATCCGTCCACCGCATCTGATCTGGTTTGACAACTACGTCACCATGGCCAGCAAAGACCCGTTGTTCTGGCAGGCGCTGCGAGTGACGTTGACTTACGTGGCCGCGGCCATTCCGTTGCAGATGACCCTGGCGCTCCTCCTGGCCATCTTGCTCAACCAGAAGGTGCGTTTGATTCCCCTCTTCCGCACGATGTTCTATCTGCCGTCGCAGGTGAGCGCCGTGGCGATTTCGGTGATCTTCCTGTGGATCTTCCACCCGGAGTTGGGGTTGATCAACGATTTCCTCCGCAGGATCGGCATCGAGGGGCCGGCCTGGCTGATTTCGGTGAAGTGGGCCTTGCCCGCCCTGATCGGCACGAGCCTCTGGTCGGTCGGCGGCGCCATGATCATCCTCCTGGCCGGGTTGCAGGGCATCCCGCAGCACCTCTACGAGGCGGCCGCCCTGGATGGCGCCGGCGAGTTGGCCAAGTTCCGTCACGTAACCCTGCCGATGCTGTCTCCCGTCATCTTCTTCAATCTGATCCTGGGCATTATTGCCGGCTTCCAGTACTTCACCCAGGCATACGTGATGACCAGAGGGGGGCCGCTGAACGCGACGCTCTTCTATGCTCTGTATCTGTATCTGAACGCGTTCAACTTCTTGAAGATGGGGTACGCGTCCGCCCTGGCCTGGATCCTGTTCCTGATCATCATCGCCGTAACCATCTGGCAGCTCAACCTGGCCCGCTTGTGGGTCTACTACGAATTCGAAGAGGCGCAGGGAGAGTGAGTTGAGATGCAATGATCACCAACGAAAGCGTTCTGCGCGCTGAACCAGGTAGGAGCAGAGGAAACCCGCGCCCTGGCCCGCGCATCCCCGCGGCGATGGCCGGAAGTAAGAAACGTCAGGAGCTTTTTCGCCAGGTCATCAGCTACACCCTGTTATGCTTCTTCGGCTTCACGATGACCATCCCCCTTCTTTGGATGATCTCCACTGCGCTGAAGCCCGACGCGTTGGTATTCAGCATTCCGCCGCAGTGGTTTCCCTGGCCACTGGTCTGGCGCAATTTCATCAGCTCACTGACCCTCTTGGGCCATCCGGTGCATCTCTACGCCTGGAATACTGTCGTGATCGCTGGGCTCGGGGTCGCCGGCGTGGTCCTGTCCAGTTCGCTCGTTGCGTTCGGTTTCGCCCGCCTCGACTTTCCTGGCCGGCGCAGCTTGTTCTTGCTGGTGCTCAGCACGATGATGTTGCCCCGCATCGTCACGATCGTGCCGCAGTTCATCCTGTTTCAGAAGCTCGGCTGGCTGGATACCTTTAAGCCTCTGATTGTGCCCTACTGGTTTGGCGCCCCGTTCCACATCTTCCTGCTGCGCCAGTTCTTCCTGGCCATCCCGAAAGAGCTGGATGATGCGGCCCGGGTGGATGGTGCGTCCAGTCTGCAGATCTACTGGCGCATCATCCTGCCGCTCTCCAAGCCAGCCCTCGCGACGGTCGCGATTTTCGCATTTGTCTACCACTGGAATGATCTTCTGGAACCGTTGATCTTCCTGGCATCGCAACGCAACTGGACGTTAGCGCTCTTCCTGGCCAGCTTCCAAGGCTACATGCAGCAACCGCGCTGGAACTTGCTGATGGCAGCCTCGACAGTCCTGACGCTGCCGGTGCTGGTTCTCTTCTTTTTCACCCAACGGCTCTTCATCACCGGCATCGCCCTGACAGGCATCAAGGGATGAAAGACCGGAGCATCGCCCTCACTCATGCTCATCGCGCAGCGCGGGCCGGCGCGTTTGCTTGATGCGGCTGCGCGCGCGCTTCTGGTCCAACCGGCGTTGCCGGGCAGCCGCGCTCGGCTGCGTGGGAATGCGCCGCTTGCGCCGCCGGAGCGCAGACCGCAGCAGCGCCTGAAACCGGCGCAGAGCGTCGGCCCGATTTTCCACCTGGCTGCGCGTCGCGGCCGATACCACCCGCAGCACCCCCTCGCCGTCCACCATCCCTGCCAGGCGGCTCAGAAGGCGACCCCGCTGCGCCTCCGTCAAAGTAGGCGAATGAGCCACGTCAAACAGCAGCTCGACGCGCGTCTCGCTGCGGTTCACATGCTGACCGCCTGGCCCGCTGCTGCGGCTGAAACGATAGCGCACCTCGCCGGCAGGGATCACCAGCCCAGACTCGATGATGATCGCATCCTCGGCCGGGAAAGCCTCGATTGCGTCGGACATCAACATGCGGGGTGTTCCATCAGCCTTATCCATCCTTCATCCACCGTCCTCCGCCGCCGAGCGGCCAGCCGCGCCGACCTGCCCTCCTTCGACTTCCAGCAGAAAGGCCAGCACTGCCTCGTTCACTGCATGGGGTTGATCAATGTTGCTGGCGTGACCCGAGTCCGCGATGACCACGAAACGCGCGTGGGGCGCCAGACGGCGCAGACGCTCCTTGTAAGCCATCGGCACCACCTCATCCCGGTCGCCAGCCACGATGAGGGTCGGGCAGGCTACCCGGCGCAACGCCCGGCCAGGACGAAAACCGGCCACAGCCCACATCGCGCGGCGATAGGCAGCCGGGTCGTTGGCCGCCAAGCGCTCCTCTGCCTGGGCCCGCAACAACTCCTGGCCTGAAAGCGGGAAGAGCTGGTGTGCGATGCGCCGGGCGGTTTGGGCCATGTCAGACCGGCGCATGAGGTCTTTGCGCCTGCTCCACAGGGTGCGCAGCATCGCGGCCGGCGGCGGCCACAGGCCCGGAAAGGTGTTGATCAGCGTCAGGCTGCGCACGGCCTCCGGCTGGGCGACAGCCAACTGCTGCGCCACCAGGCCGCCCAGGCTCAACCCCAACACGTGCGCGGGCCAGGCGTTCAAGGATGCCATGAGCGCGGCCACATCGGCCGCAAAAAGCGGGACAGAATAACTGCCCATGGGCTTATCTGAAAGGCCGTGGCCTCGGAGATCCACAGGCACGCAGCGAAAGTGCGGGCCGAGAGCCGGCAGTTGCAGCAGCCAGTCATCGGCGCACGAGCCCAGCCCGTGCAACAACAGCAGCGTGGCCTTTCCCTCGCCCCACTCCTCGTAACGCATACGGATTCCGTTAGCATGTTGATATGGCATTGATCCCCTCCTGGCTCTCCGTCGGCATTGTCGCACGTGTCGCAGCGATTGACAAATCGAGAAAGGTGACGGTTTGGGCAGTCTGTGGTAAACTAGCGCAGGTACAGGAGGCGCTTGATGCCATCACACAACCTAATCTCCGTCTACAGGTCACAGGGTATGTTGGCGGCCCAGGTCGTGAAGGGGAAGCTGGAGAGCGCCGGGATACCGGTGTTCCTCAAGTATGAGGCGCTGGGCCAGGTTCTCGGCGTGACCGTGGATGGCCTGGGCCTGGTCGAGGTGCAGGTTCCATCAACGTGGGCCGAGGAAGCGACCGCTCTCGTGGCCGAGGAGACGGACGTCTGATCATCGCAGCAGGTCCCATCGAAAGCGAGATCGCCTGAAATCTGCGGTCGGGCTATTTGGCAGAAAGGGGGTTTCCTGGTATACTGTCAAGTTGGTTCATTCGTATTGTAACTGCAACAGGAGACTCACCGCGTGATTCAGCGCAAGACGCAGACCGCCGAATACTGGCAGTCTATCTCACTCTCAGCGGCCGATATCGAGTTTCTACACACCCTGCTCCTGGATGCCGAGCAACCGCTGACAACGCGGACGCTGGCGCTGGCGCTGGTGGGCGAGCGTTGTCGTCGCGAAGAGGCCGAACTGCGAGCCGAGCTCGACCGCGGCATCATCTATCAGCCGCGCAAGGGTTTCAAGGTCGGCGACAAGATCATCTTCCCCTCCCTTGACTTTCGCCTGGGCGTGGCCATCGAGCTGCGGCCCGGCCACAATCCAGAATATGGCGACTTCGAGGTCGTGACCGTGGACTTCGGACCCGATCGCCGGCAGCGCAGTTTCGCGGCCCGCCTCACCGCGGCGCACAAGCTCAACGTTGACATGCCCGACGTGCTGGCGCTGGGGGATGGCCTCACACCCGAAAAGATTCTCGACACAGTCGCCCCCGAACTGATGCCGACGCTCGCGGCCCAACTGGCCGGGCAGCGTGATTTCGCCGGTTTCGAGGATCGTTGGCTGCTGCGCGACCTCCTGGCCGATGTCCACGTGGGGCATCTCAACATCGCCGAGGCGCTGATCGAGATGCGCACGGCGCCAGTCGCGACGACCAGCTTGCTCAAAGAGTTGGATCTGCCGGCCGAGGTCAAACCGGAAATCCTGACGTTCTCGCTGCACAGCGCGCTGGCCGCTGATCCACGTTTCGACCAGGTGGGCGCCGGCGAGACGCGATGTTGGTATCTGCGCCGGCTGGAGCCTGCGGAGGCGCTGACGCGGCCCGAACCGCTGATCTATACGGCCATCCCCTATGACCGCGCGAGCCTGCCGGTCGAACTGCTGCAGATCGAGTGGGAGCTGGACGATGAGTGGACCGAAGGACAAGTACCCGCGGCAGCCGCCTCGCCAGTCAAGCGCGCGGTGCCTTCCACTACGGTCCTGCTCACCTATCCGCACCTGATCGCAGGGACCCTGCCGCTGAACGTGCACAGTCGCCCCCTCTTTCCGCGCGGTCATGGCGAACGCATCATGATCACCATGATTGACGGCCGCTGGGGCCAGCGGTTTCCGGCCTGGGTCGTGCCAGCTCATCGTTATGTCGCGGGACTGCGATCCTGGTTCGATCAACACAAACTGCCGGCTGGCGCGTTCATTACTCTCGAGCGCCGCGACAATACCGGTGAGATCGTCGTGGACTTCCGGCCCAAACGCATGCGTCGCGAATGGACGCGACGTGCGCTCGTCACCGAGGATGGTCGGCTGGACATCCAACTCCGCAAGCAGGAAGTCGCCTGCGAATACGACGAACAGATCATCATCAGCGACGAACGGGTCGAGGATATGTACCGGCTGCGGGCCAATCCAATCTACACGGGCGCGGATTTGAAGGATCTGGTTTACGAAATCACGACTGACCTGGCCGGTCTCAGCCAGGGCGGCAATGTTCACGCCAAAACGGTCTACAGCGCCATCAACGTGCTGCGACGCTGTCCACCGGGTCCCGTCTTCGCGATCCTGGCGAACGATCCACGCCTCCAGGGGGTCGGCGACGGCCTCTTCCGCCTGAATATCTGAGGACCTGAGGAGACATATGCCCACCTGGAAAAGGCCTTCTCTCGACACGAAGTTCTACATTGACTACAAGTGGTGGATAGACAAGGGCAAGGATGTGCGAGTGGCTGTGCGCGGACAACTGTGCGCCGATTGCCAGGCGCGCTTCCCCGATCATCGCAATACTGAGGCCGTGGATTGGGTGGATCCCGAAACAGCAGAGGTGGTGCGCGCCGATGCGCTGTTGCAGAGTCTGCGCAGCGATTGCTCGCAGAAGGCGGACTTCATCAGCCAGTCGAACTCGCTGGTCGCGAACGTCTTTCGCATCTTCTTGCTGAACGGCAACCAGCCGCTGACGCCGAAGGAGCTGCACGAGCGCATCCCCTGGCAAAGCGCCGAAGCAATCCTGCGCACGCTGGCAAGCAGCACCGTCTACATGGGTCTGCGACCGACGCACCAGAACGATTAGAACCCACCAAGTGCCAGGCCCTTGGTGGGCGATTTTCAGGCCGGCGATCGCAGCAAGGGCTTCCGGCGGCCTGCGCTCTACGCGGCAGGCTCGATGTTCGCCGAGCCGCGCAGCTTCAGCATCGCGTCGCGCGGCTCGACCGGCTCATCCTGAAAGCGCAGATAGAGATAGCGGAACAGATCGCGCACGATCGCAGTCAGCGGAACCGCCACCAGCATCCCCCACAGCCCAGCCACTTCGTTCCCGATCACCAGCACCACCATGATGAGGGCCGGGTGCAGCTCGACGGCTTTGCCAGAGATGCGCGGCACCAGGAACAGGTTTTCAATCTGCTGGATGCCGATGAAGAGCACCAGTGTCCACAGCCCAAGCCAAGGCGACTGCACCGCGGCCACCAGCACAGCCGGCGCCATCCCGAAAATGGGACCGACAAATGGCAGGATTTCGAAGATGCCGGCCACCAGCCCCAACACAGCCGCATACTGCACCCCCAGCAAAGTCAGTCCCGCGGTGGCCATGATCCCGATGAACACGCACAGCAAGAGCTGGCCGCGAATGTAAGCGCCCAGGATGCTGTCCACGATGCGCGCCATGTTCAGCGCATCGCTGCGGTATCGCGCCGGCAGCAGCTTGAGGATTCCGCGCGCGACCTTGGTCTCATCGTGGAGGATGTAGAAAAGCCAGAAGGGCACGACCAGCATGGCCAGAATGAAACTGATGGTGCTGGTCAGCACGCCGAGCGTGCGCGTCACCCCGGTTTGGAGCGCGCCCGCCAATGCGCCCGCCACCCGCTGCAACAGATCATCCACCTGCGCCTGGATGTCCGGCGGGATGTAGGTGCGATACCACGCCAGGCCCGCCTCGGCCTGCGTCTGCAGGCTCTGTATGACCTGGCCACGGTTCGCCCACAGCACGCGAAACTGCGCGGCGACGACCGGAACCACCAGGGAGACAAAGAGCACGAGCAGCCCAACCGCCGACAGATAGACCAGGATGATGCCCAGGGGGCGTGCGGCCCGTCGCAGGCGCAGCCGCTGACCGAGCACATTGTCCAGCCAGTTGACAGCCGGCAGCATCAGGTACGCGAGCACCAGGGCAAAGACAAAGGGAAAGAGCGCAGCGCGCGCAAGCCACAGCACGCCCATCACGATGAGCAGGAGCGCGACCACGAGCGCAAGACGATTCCGACGAGCAGAGGTCAGGGCAGACATGGGATGAAGGCCTCCAGACACGCACGATTCAGTTTCAACACGCACTACGCTCGCGGCTCGCCCAGGTTGCGCCGGAAAAGCGCCATCGCCAGCATGAACAGCGCCATCAGATCCACCAGGAAGATGGAGTTGTCAATCAGGCCGTGCGCGACCATGGCAGCCAGGCCGCCGAGCAGACCCAACGCCAGCGGCCAGACCCCTCCAGGCGCAGTGCGGAAGATCCGCCAACCGCTGCGAAACGCTGTCCAGATCGTCCAGCCCCCGACGGCCACGCCGATCAGACCCAGCCGCGTCCACAAATCCAGAAGGATATTGTGCGGGTGGCTCAGGTTGAGCTCTTGCCAGGCGCTCGGCAACACATAGCGCGTGCGATAGGCATAGAGGAAGTTATCCGGCCCGACCCCCAGCAGAGGATGATCGAGCGCCATCTGCCACGCGCCTTGCCACAGCTTGAGCCGGAAGAAGGTGGTGCCGCTCTCGAAGTTCAGCAGGTCGGCGAAACGGGGGGTGCGAAACAGCAACGCCAGACCGACCGCTCCGACGACCGCCGCAGCAGCCACGAGCAGCAGCGCGGACCGGCGTCGCGTGCGCCACGCGGCCAGGAGCAACACCAGGCCCATCCCTGCCGGCAGCCCCAGCAACAGCGCGCCCTTGCTGAAGGTTCCGATGCAAGCCGCGGCGATGATCAGCAACGCCAGGCCGTACCCAACGCGGGGCGCGGCTGAAAGCCAGCGGCTTCGCACCAGGTGCGTGTGAAATCTGGCCTGGGAGCCGAACAAGGCGAGCGCCAGGGCCAGCGGCGCAGCCCGATCGAGCGCCAACGCCAGGTTGTTGGGCGAGCCATAGAGGCCGCGCACGCGCCACACCCCTTCCACGTCCACCCGTCCCTGGCCCGTCGCCAGTTGCCACAGCGCCAGCACGCTGACGATCGCCATGCCCGCCATCAGCCCATTGACCAGCGGCCAGGGGGAAGACTCGCGGCCGCGCGGCCAGGGAGCGATCGCGATCAGCCAGTAGAAGAGCGCGGCGTCCAGGAAGACGATGCGGAACTCGCGCAGCGAGACGCCATGCCGCTCAGCAGCCACGGCCGAGATCAAACCAGAGAGCGCCAAAGCCGCCACTGCCAGATCGAGGCGCGCGGGGCATGAGGGGCCGCGGACTGCAAGGTGGAGGCGGCGGAAGGCTTCGCGCATGATGGCGATGGCGCCGGCCGGGGGCTGTGCAGACGCCTCTGGTTCCGCCTGACCGCCATGTCCCAGCGCCCACCGCAGCGCCATCGCGGCCGCCGCGAGGGTTACGAAGATCTCGAAGTGGCTGAATTGCCACCGCAGCAGCGTCTTCGGCGCGGGCCAGAAGGGGATGCTGGCAGCTATGAGGGGCAGCGCCAGGTCCGGCCGCGCCAGGAAAAGCAGGGCCAGACCGGCCAGCGCAACGAGATCAACCACCAGCCAGCGTGAGAGGATCAGCGCCAGGACCAGGATGAGCGCCGCGGCCCAGCCAATCGCATCAGGCAGGCCGGCCGGCCGCGCCAGCCCTGGTGACTGCCCCAGGGCCAGCATCGCCTGCAGCCGCCGCGCAACCGCCGAACGCCAGGGCCAGGCGAACGCCAGCCAGATCACGGAGGCCGGCCCTGCCAGCGTCGCCAGAATCCACGGCAGCCTGCTGGGCGCAGAGGTCGGGCTTGCGGAGACAAGCACCCCACGCAGCGCCCATTGGCCCCAGCCGCCCACAGCCTCCAGCCGCGCCTGATGCACATCCTGCGTCAGACCCCTGGCCACGGGCACAACGCGCGCCTCAGCCAGCGGGTCGTGCAACGCCAGGTATGCCGCGCCCGACTCGTCGCGCGGCAGGCTGTTGGCGGGTTGCCCATCCACGCTCACCCGCAGATAGGCCCAATAGGGCCCGCCCTGCATCCGCAACGCGAGAACGCTGCCGTAGAAGGTGAAGTCCAGGGCATCGCCATCCGCGGTAGGATCGGCTGCGGCCGACGTCACCCGCCAGCCCGGCCCGTAGTGCAGCGCAGGATGATCTATCGCGTGGTCGCCCGGCGGCAACAGGTCGGGCCGCGGGCCGGCGGCCGCCAGCGCCTGCGCGGTCGGGTTCATTCCATCGTCCGCATCGCACAAGGCAAAGCCACGCCACGGGTCGTCGGCCGGCCGCTGCGGGCAGTTGGCTGCCCAGGCCAACAGGCCCAGCCAGGGCCAACGCGTCGCGGCCAGGTCTACAACTGCGGCGGCATTGTGCGCCTGTTCATCGGCCGTCACCTGGCCCCAGGGCGACGGCCGCCCTGTCCAGCCGGGCGGCAGCGCGTTCCAGCCGAACGCCGTGGCCCAGATCGGCGCAGCAGCGTCGCCGTGGCGCAGCATCACCCGGCGCAGCAGCGCCGCCCGGCCGAAGTTCAGCGCCGCGGGATCAGGCGCGGCATCGAAGGCCGCGGAGAAGCCATAGGGCTGGGCTGCCACGATGTCGAACCATGGCCGCGCGCCTGCCCGATAGAGCTCGTCCAGAAAGGTGATGTCGCTGAGATTGGCGCCGCCAGCCTCGGTCGTCGGCGCGAGCGCAGCGAGCACGATCAGCGCGTCGGCATCGGCGGCGCGAATCTGGAGCGCGGCTTCGCGCAGCAGGCCGGCATAGCCGATGGGATCCACCGGCCGGGCGCCCCAGTGCGGCGCGATGTTTGGTTCGTGCCATACCTGGTAGTAGCGCACCTGGTCCGCATAGCGCCGCGCCACGGCCGCTGCGTACGCGCCGAAGTCGGCGCGCTCGTGGGGCGGCGCAAGGGGATTGCCCGCGTCGGCCGGCGGCCGCACCCACTCTGGCGCGCCGTTCAACACCACCAACGGATGCATGGCCGGACGCGTCGCGAGCGCCGCAAACACGCGATCCCACGGCGCCCAATCGAGCTGGCCGCGGGCCGGCTCGAGCCGATCCCACGGCAAAGTGAAACGCACCCAGCGGATGCCAGCGCGCTCCAGGCGCAGCAGAGTCTGCTCGAGCGCGGGACTGCTCAGTTCAGACGCCTCCAGGTTGACGCCGAGCGCGGCGGCCATGTCGGGCCGGATGGCCGGCGCGCCGGCGACATCACCCAACGACAGGGGATCGCCGCGGCGAACGTCCAACAGGAACGCAAGTGAAACGCTGAGCCAAAGCAACGCCGTCAGAACAGAAGCGGCCAGCAACCGCCGCCCGTGACGACTGAGGGTGATCGTCATACGCACCTCTTTGCTCGCGAAAAGGCTGCCATCGGCAGCCGGCGACTTTATGCTACCATAGGCGCGCGGAGTGCGCAAAGAGGTCATATTGACACGATCAGGCAAACGGGGTAAACTATCCCCGCTGTCACTTGGGACACCGCGCAGGACCATGCAGTCAGGAACGACCATGCCAACCGATCTATCCGATACGCACCCGGATGCCGAGCGCGTGCTGATCGAGCTGATGCGCGAAGCGCCTGCCTGGCGCAAGCTTGCACTCGTCGCGCAGATGAACGAAACGGTTCGCGTGCTGCTCCTCAGCGGGCTGCGCGAACGCTATCCCCAGGCCACACCGGATGAGCTGCGGCGGCGGCTGGCCGATCTCCTGCTCGGCCCCGAGCTGGCCGCCCGCGCCTACGGCTCGCTAGAGGGCAAGTCAACATGAGCCTGCCTGAGCCGATCGCGGTCACCCTGCTGGTCACAGATGCGCTGGAGCGCCTGGAAGTGGCTTATTTCGTCGGCGGTTCCCTGGCCAGCGCAACTCAGGGGGTCGCGCGCGCCACCTTGGATGCTGACTTAGTGGCCGATCTACGGCCCGAGCACGTCGAGCCTCTGGCGCGCCTGCTTGGCGGCGCCTTCTACTTCGACATTGACACGATCAGGCACGAGGTCCGCCGGCGCGGCAGCTTCAACGTCATCCATCTGCCGACGATGTTCAAGGTTGATATCTTCGTGAGCAAAGGACGCCCTTTTGACCGGGCGCAGTTCGAACGACGAGCGCTGCACGTGCTTGCCGCCGAGCCGGAGCGTTCAGCCTACTTTGCCAGCGCGGAGGACACAACCCTGGCCAAACTCGAATGGTATCGCAAGGGCGACGAAGTCTCAGATCGGCAGTGGCGAGACATCCAGGGGGTTCTGAAAGCCCAGAGCGACCGGCTGGACCTGGCCTATCTTCGACGGTGGGCCCTGCAGCTAAACGTAGACGATCTGCTGGAGCGTGCTCTGGCAGAAGCATATAGCACGGGAGCATCACGATGATCAAGATCGCCGAAGTTCTTCCTGCCCAACCCAGTCGCCTGTGGCGACTGGTCAAACAGTGCGGTGTGAATCACGTCGTCAGCGGGATGGATTGGAGCCGCGGCCTCGATGTCGGCCGAGATGAACTGCCCTGGGGCTACGACTCGCTGGCGCGACTCAAACAGGGGTATGAGGATGGCGGCTTCGAGCTGGCTGTCATCGAGGGCCGGCCGCCGCTGCACAAAGCCAAGCTGGGGCTGCCGGGCCGCGATGCGGAGATCGAGACGGCCTGCGACCTGATTCGCAACATGGGCAAGCTGGGGATTCCGGTGTGGTGCTACGAGTGGATGCCCGTCTTCAACTGGATCCGAACCGACATGGCTGTCCCCTCGCGGGGCGGCGCGCTGGCGACTGCGTTCGACTACGAACGGGTCAAGGACGACCCGCTGACCGAACATGGCGTGGTGACGGAGGAACGCTTGTGGGAAAACCTGGCCTACTTCCTGAAGGCCGTGGTACCGGCGGCCGAGCAGGCCGGCGTCAAGCTGGCCATGCACCCAGACGACCCCCCGCTCTCCGGCATCCGCGGCCTGGGACGGATCATGCGCAGCATCGAGAACTACCAGCGGCTGCTCGACCTTTACCCCAGCCCGGTCAACGGCATCGCGCTCTGTCAGGGCAACTTCACGCTGATGACTGATCTGGAAGGCGCCTACGGTCTGGACCTGCCTGGCGTCATCCGCCGCTTCGGCGAGCAGGGCAAGATCTTCTTCGTGCACTTCCGCGATGTGCGCGGCGCGGTGACCAGGTTCGAAGAAACCTTCCACGATGATGGCAGGACCAACATGGCGGCCTGCATGAGGGCCTATCGCGACATCGGCTATGAGGGGGTGCTGCGACCGGATCACGTGCCGACGATGGAAGGAGACAGCAACGATACGCCCGCCTATTCCTCGATCGGCCGGCTGTTCGCGATCGGATACATCGCGGGGCTCAGACAGGCGGTATACGCAGAACCCCAGCAGACATTCTGAGAGGAGCACTATGGACGGCAAGCTAACCGGTAAGAGCGTGGCTATTATCGTGGCCCATGAATATGAAGACATTGAGTTGCTCTACCCGCTGCTGCGACTCAGCGAGGAGGGCGCCGACATCCTGGTCGCGGCCGTGGCCATCGGCAGCCATCCGCGGCCGTGGGTCGAAAACAAGCCCGTGACAGGACGCTTCGGGCATCCCATACCGCTTCCCATCATGCCGGCGGGCAAACGCCACCGCCTCGTGACACTCGAGGATCTGCGCAGCAGCGAGGTGGATTGCCTGCTCTTTCCTGGCGGGTTCTCGCCCGACTTCCTGCGCCGCCACGCGCCCACCCTGGCGCTCACTCGCGAATGCCACGCGCAGGGCAAGCTGCTGGCTGCGATCTGCCACGGGCCGTGGGTGCTGATCTCGGCCGGCGTGGTGCGCGGCCGGCGCGCCACCGGCGTCAGCGCGGTGAAGGATGACCTGATCAACGCCGGCGCCGAGTATCTCGATGTGCCGGCCGTGCGCGATGGCAATGTGATCACGGGCCGCGTACCCAACGATCTGCCGGAGTTCTGCCAGGAGATCATTTGGGCGCTGGCAGGGTAGGGGGCGGGAGACAGAGGTCAGAGGTGAAAGGTCCGAAGGAAGGGAGAATCAGACTATGAGCTGCACATTTCAGGTAGTAGTGACGACTTTAGTCGTTTTCGTGTGGATGCGCGACTGAAGTCGCCACTACGACAGATGACCACATACCACAAAAAGGCACACCCGATGAACAACAGCATTGCACCGCTCTTTGCCCCGCTTCAGGTCAGACACAAGACCTTACGGAACCGGATCGTCTTACCGCCGATGGTCGTCAACCGTGGCCTGGCGACGCCGGCAGCTTGCGAGTGGTACGGTCGCCGCGCCCAAGGCGGAGTCAGCCTGGTGATCGTCGAGGCGACCAACTCGATCCTCTTCGGCGAAGAACTCACCGGCAGCAACCTGCGGCCGCTCGTAGAGGCGATCCACGACGGCGGCGCGCTGGCAGCGATCCAGGTGTTTCCGTTCCGCCGCGGCCAGTCAACCGCCCCCGCCGATCTTTCCCCAGAAGACATCAGCCGGCTTCTGGCGCAATATCGCCTGGCGGCCGACATCTGCGCGGCTGCCGGGTTCGACGGCATCCAGCCGCACGGCGCGCATGGCTACCTGCTCAACCAGTTCTTCTCACCCGTCCGCAACCAGCGCACAGACGGCTACGGCGGCGACCTGTCCGGCCGGATGCGTCTGGCAATCGAAATCGTCGAAACGATCCGGCCCATCGCCGACCGGGCCGGGATGCTCGTGCTCTATCGCCACACGCCGCTCCGCGATGACTTCGGCTACGGGATACCGGACAGCCTGATCCTGGCGGAGGCGTTGGTCACAGCCGGTGTGGATATCCTCGACCTTTCGCCTTCAAGCGGGGGCGCTCCCGGAGATCGGGCGGCGCCCTTCACCAGGCTCGGCGTGCCCGTCATCGCGGTCAACGGCCTGGACCGCGTGCCGCGGGCGCTGGAAGTGCTGGAGCACGGCCGGGCCGACTTGGTGGCTGTCGGCCGTGGGTTGATCGCCGACCCCGACTGGCCGATCAAGGTGCGCGAAGGACGCCAGGACGAAATCGTGGTCTGCGTGAGCTGCGACGAGTGCCATGCCGACCTGCGCCGCGGGGTGGCCGTTGGCTGCGCCGAGTGGCGCAACTGAGTTGGAGCAGCCAGTCGTCAGTTCGGTGATCGTCGGCGCGCACGGTCGAGCACGTGTGGTTTCTTGACACATCATCGGAGCAGACTTGCATGACCCTCAAACACGTCTTGATTCCTCTCGGCGGACTGTGGCACCCGTTCGAGGGGTTCGCCGCCTTCACGAAGGCGCTCTTCGAGCCGGCCGGCTACATAGTCGAGAGCACCTACGACCTGGACAGCCTGGCTCGCCTGCCCGCAGGCGGCTACGATCTGGTGGTCAGCTACACCAGCTTGTCGAAGCACCGCGAAGGGATGAACGACACCACGCCCGAGGGACTTACCGATGCACAGGTGGACGGGCTGACGCGCTGGGTGCGCGCGGGCGGCGGTCTCCTGGCGGTCCATTCTGCAACGGTGGTCGGAAACTCCAACCCAGCCTACGAGGCGTTGCTCGGCGGCGCGTTCATCTCGCACCCGCCGCAGTTCGCGTTCACAGTCTATCCTCTCTCTCGTGAGCACCCAATCACGGCAGGGATCGAGGCCTTCACCGTCCACGACGAGTTCTATATCCAGCGCTATGATCCCTCGGTGGACATCCACATGATCGCGCTGGATCGCGGGATCGCCCACCCGATGGTCTGGACGAAGACGGCGGGAGCGGGCCGCGTGGCGCACATCGCACTGGGGCATTCCGAGCGCGTATGGAGCCTCCCACTGTATGAGCGGCTGTTGTTCCAAGCGGCCGCCTGGCTGCTGGATCGCTAACCTATGGATGCGGCGCAGCCGGGCTGATTGAGACCCGGACGCAGATGAACGCAGATCTTCGCAGATGAAGATCGAGAATCAGCGTGTATCTGCGTCGATCTGCGTCCCGTCCCATTCTTGCCTGACTGAACCAAGCGCATAGGAGGTAAGATGCGACCACTGAGCAAGATCGCGGCTGGCTGGTGGGATTACACCACGCTCGACCGTGAGATCCTGGATGAAGCCGCGCGGCTGACCGCCGACGACCTGCTGCGGCTGAGCCGGCCCGGCTTTCGCGTCGTGTTCTACGACACGGTCGAGGATTTCTACCTGGCCGAGGCGCTCGAATACATCACCGCCTGGCGTCAGGCCACGCCAGAGCAGCCCGCCGGCATCTGCGGCCCCATCGGCCCAACCGAGCAGCTTCCGCTGGTGGCGAGGCTGGTCAACGAGCTTGAGCTTGACCTGCGCCATGCCCACTTCTGGGGGATGGACGAGTGGGTGGTGGACGGCAAGGAGGCTGGGCTGGACTTCCCGCTCGGCTTTGCACGAGCCGACATGGCGCTCTGCTTCGACCGCATCCGGCCTGAACTGCGAATGCCGGCGGCGAACATCCACTTCCCGGCCGTGGACCCCATCGGGTACATCGCGAGCTGGGAGCGCGCTCGCTGCGTCGTGATGCAGGGCGGTCAGGGTGAGGTCAAGCACTGGGCGTTCAATGACCCGCCTCGACGCGAAGGCATGTACGTGGATGCGCCGCCGCCACCCGAGGAGTATCGCAAGCTGACCACACGCGTCGTGGACCTGCACCCGATTACGCTGATCCAAAACGCCCGCACGTCGGGCGGCGGCATGGTGCAGAACGTGTCAACCCAGGCCATCACCGTTGGGCCAGTGGAGACCTGGAAGGCTGAGAAGGTCTCGATCTGGCACGCCGGACAGCACGACAACCCGTTCGGCATGAGGCTGACGACGTTGATGATCTCGCAGCGCCTCCCTGACAGCGCCGTCCCGATGTCGCTCCTGGCCGATCATCCGAACGTGCAGTTCAACTTCCTGCGCTCCGGGATCGGCGTCTGCGATGTGGCGATGCATTGAAAGACACCTGACGTTTGACGTTTGACGACCAACCATGGATGAAACACCGAGAAGAACGACAACGACGCGACGTGTCTTTGCCATTGCTGCGCACCCGGATGACATCGAATTCATGATGGCCGGGACCTTCTTGCTGCTCGGCCGGGCCGGGTGTGAGCTGCATTACATGACCCTGGCCAACGGCAGTTGCGGCACGAACGTGCACGACGCCGAGACCATCATCCGCATCCGGCGAGAGGAGGCGCGGGCCGCGGCCCAGACAGTGGGCGCGATCTATCATGAGGCGTTGGTGAACGACCTGGAGATCTTCTACGAGCGCGCTACCCTTCGCCAGCTCGCCGCGGTCGTGCGCGAGGTCGCGCCCGAGATCGTCCTGACCCATGCGCTCCAGGAATACATGGAAGACCACACAAACACGACGCGGCTGGCCTTGACTGCCGTGTTTGCGCGCGGCATGACCAACTTCCCGGTCGAACCGCCGCAGCCGATCACCGCGCAGCCGGCCACCATCTATCATGCGCTGCCCTACGGCTTGCGAGATCCCCTGCGCCGCCGAGTCAGGCCGGAGCTGTTCGTGAACATCAGCGATGTGCTGCCGGTCAAGGCCGCGATGCTGACGCTGCACCGCAGCCAGCGCGAATGGCTGGATGCCAGCCAGGGCATCGGCTCGTATCTGCGGGCGATGGAGGAGATGGCGGAAGAGGTGGGCCGGCAGTCTGCGACGTTCACCCATGCCGAAGGCTGGACGCGGCATCTGCACCTCGGCTATTGCGCGGAAGACGCCGATCCATTGGTCGAAGTGTTGGGGGACGCGGTTATTCAGCGAGGCTCCGACAGCCTGGGGTTGCCCACCTCGTCCAGCCCCAGGTGAATCAGATACAACGACAGGAACAAGCACATCAGGGCCAGCACCGGCGCCAGCCACCACCACCAGAGATTCTGCAAGATCGCGCCGTAGCTGAGCGCCCAGTAGACCATCATCCCCAGGGTCATCTCGCGCTGGGGACCCAGGCCCAGGAGCGACAGCCCTGCCTCGGCCAGGATCGCGGCGATGAAAGCGTTGACGAAGTTGGCGCCCAGCCATTGCAGCATGTTGGGCATCAGTTCGCCAAAGACGATCCGCAAGGGAGGCATCCCCGAAAGTCGCGCCAGCTTCACGAAGGCGCGTTCCTTCAGGCTGAGGACCTGCGCGCGGCTCTGGCGCGCGGGCGAGGCCCAGGCGAACGCGCCGATGATCAGCGCCATGGCTGGCACGCCCACACCTTTGACCAGCGAGGCGATCAGGATCAGAAAGAGGAGCGAAGGCACCGAGAGGAACACATCCACGAGCAGCCGCAGGACCGCATCCACGATCCCGCCGAAGTAACCGCCTGAGAAGCCGATCAGCGCGCCCAGCGATGTACCCAGTGCGGCCGCGATCAGGCCGACCAGCAGCGATTTGAGAATCGCCTCGCTCATCTGGATTGCGATGCTGCGTCCCAGGCCGTCGGTGCCGAGCGGCGCACCTGGCCCTGGCGGCTGCTTGGGCAGAAAGCTGCCGGTGCGGCGCAACCCGGGATCGGTCAGCGCATCGCTGACGACCGCCGTCACGACCAGCGCGGCAATGATGATGAGCCCCAGGAGGAGCTTCTGGTTGCGGAAGAGCATGGCAGTATACCTCGGCTATTGATGCATACGCCAGCCGCCGCCGACGTAGAGCAGTTGTCCTGTCAGCCAGCGAGCCTGCTCAGAGGCCAGAAAAACGATGACATCGGCGACGTCGTCGGCCGCACCGACGCGGCGCAGCGGTGTTCCATCGGCGATTGCCGCCTCTGCCTGCGGCGTGATATAGCCGGTCTGAATCGGGCCAGGCGCGACGACGTTGACGGTGATCCCATACTTGCCCAGTTCCGCCGCGGCCGAGCGGCTGTACGATTCGATGGCGTGTTTGCTCGCGGCGTAGCTGATATTGGCGACATGGGCATGGGCGGCGTCGGTGCTGATGTTGATGATGCGCCCCCAGCGGGCATTCCGTCTCAGATAGCGTTCGAGATATTCCGCCATGAGCAGCGCGCAGGCGCGCGCGTTGATGGCGAAGTGGGCGTCAATGCTGGCAGCCGATGTGAGCCAGACGCCGCCGCCTTCCTCTGTTGTCAGCGCAGGGTCGAAAGTCTCCGCGACGCAGTGAGTGTGATTGGCGACAAGAACGTCAACCGGCCCGCATTGCGCCTCGCACAGGTCAAAGAGGACCGGAATGGCGCTCGGATCGGCCAGGTCAGCCTCGTGCGCATGAGCGCGGCCGCCCTGCGCCCGAATGCGCTGCACGAGCGTCTCTGCCGAACGCTGTTGGCCCGCACGATAGAGCGCATCGCCGCCGACGCCCGCTTCTTGCGCCCACTTCAATTCCTCGTCCAAGTAGCGACTCGCGCCGCGAAAGTAGGTGATGAAAACCCTCGCTCCCTGACTGGCAAAGGCTTGTGCAGTAGCTGCGCCGATCCCGTGATTGGCGCCGGTGATGAGGACAACCCGATTCGCGAGTTGGGGGTCAATCATCTTCGCTTCACCTTTCTTGTGGACAGTCCAAGTATACGGCGGATGGCATGAGTCTGTCAAGGTGATGAAACTGGAGAGCCTGGAAGGTCTATACGTTCTTCAAGGGGATTGGCAGCAAACGATGGCGCGCCTGACCAGAACATCGCGCACCAAAGCGGCCGGCCCTTCGGTTGCGGCAGGAGGCCGCGCTATGGTATACTTCGCGCACCAAAGCGGCCGGCCCTTCGGTTGCGGCAGGAGGCCGCGCTATGGTATACTTCGCGCATAGAAAGCTATCTCGGCGCGTTCGGCCTGCAACAGCCGCGCGAGCCAGAGGCAGGACGGCCGGCAACCGGCTATGTGGATGCCGGCGGTGAGAAAGGAGGGTGGGTGATAGACCGATCCAAAATTGGGGGCGTTGTGTCGCCCATGGTGACGCCGCTGTGCGCCGATGGCGTTACGGTCCACGAGGCTGGCGTGCATCAGCTTGTGGAACGCCTGGTGACACAAGGCGTGCATGGCGTTTTCGTCGCCGGCACCACGGGCGAAGTATGGGCGCTGGATGACGAGCAGTGGTCGCGGCTGGTGCGGTTCGCCAGGGAAGCTCTGGCCGGCCGCGCGCCGCTCTACGCTGGAGTCAGCCATCCTTCGACGGCCGGCGCTGTGGCGCGGGCGCGGCTGGCCGAGAGTCTGGGCGCGGACGTTATCGTGTCGCTGGCGCCCTACTACATTCCGCCCGGTCAGGCGGACATCGTGCGGCATTTTCAGGCGCTGGCCAACGCGACCGCGCTCCCCATCATCATCTACCAGTACCCAGGCATCGTCAAGGCGTCCATCACCCTGCCCACCTATGTCGAGTTGGCCAGGATCCGCGGCGTAGTGGGCGTGAAGGATTCGTTGGCCGATGTGACCGAGTTCCACCACATGGTGTTGACGCTGAGGGGCGGCGGACAGGACTTTCGCCTGTTCCTGGGCACGGATGTGTTGGGCAATGTGGCGGTGATGTTGGGCACGCAGGGCCTGGTGCCGTCGTTGAGCAACGTTGCTGCGCCCTACATCGTCGGGGCCTACGAAGCGGCGCTGGCAGGCGACTGGCAACGCAGCGTCGCAATACAGGCGCAGGCGAGCGCGCTCAAGGCCATCTATCGCGTCGCGTCTGGGGATGGGCCATTCGATGGCTTCCTGGCGGGTCTGAAGGCCGCGCTGACCGTGCTGGGAGTCGAGGCTGGCCCACCGGCCGCGCCGCTGCGCGCCTGTACGGCCGCGGAAGCAGAAACGATCGCGGAAATCCTGCGTCGTGGAAGTCTGTTGTAGTAGTCACTTCTAACTCACAAGGAGGAACACAATGGCTATCACGTCCGTGTCTCGTCGAGAATTCCTGAAGAAGTCCGTGACAGTGGGCGTCGGGTTAGCAGCCCTGCCGCTGGCGGCCGCCTGCGCGCCAGCGCCCACCCCGGCGCCGCAGCCGGCACCGCCGACGGCAGCGCCGGCCAAAGCCCCCACAGCCGCCGCGCCGGCCGCATTCGATTGGAAGCGCTTCAAGGGCGAGAAAATCGAAGTCACCTTCACGATGGGCAACATGGTGGACGTCGTGATGAAGAACCACAAGGAGTTCGAAGATCTCACCGGCATCACCGTCGGCGCCGAGCAGATTCCCGAACAGCAAGCGCGGCAGAAGCAGGTCATGGAGTTCAACTCGGGGGCGACCTCGTTCGATGTCTGCCACTACTCGTACCACGTACACAAGCGCCTGTTCGCCAAGAACAAGTGGACCCTGGATCTGCGCGAGTATCTGAAGGATCCCACGATGACCCCGCCGGACTTCGACTGGGATGACTTCTCGTCCGGCGCCAAGGCCTACGCCACCGACGTCGAGGGTCGCATCTGCTCGATCCCAATCAAAATCGACTTCTGGATGCTCTACTGGAACAAGGAGCTATTCAAGGCCAAGGGGATCGCCTACCCCAAGACCTTCGAGGAGATGCTCGAAGCAGCCAAGAAACTGCACGACCCCAGCAAGAATATCGTGGGCTACCTGGCGCGCGGCCTCAAGAACGCCAACGTGCCGGTGTGGACGCACCTGATGCAAGGCTGGGGCGTTGACCCGATTGACGCCAAGGGCAACTTCAACACCGAGTCGCCGGAAGCGATCGAAGCAGCCAAGCTCTACCAGAGCCTGCTCAAGAACTACTCGGCGGCCGGCGCCAGCGGGTTCAACTGGAACGAGTGCCAGTCGGCGTTTGCCCTCGGCCAGGCCGCGATGTGGCAGGATGGCATCGGCTTCGCCACGCCGCTCGAAGACAAGGCCAAGTCGAAGATCTTCGGCAATGTCGGCTACGGCGTGTTCCCCAAGGGCCCCAAGGCGCATCATTCGGCCATGTTCGGCGATGGCATCGGCGTCTCGGCGTTCAGCAAGAAGAAGGGGCCGGCCTACTTCTACTGTCTGTGGGCGACCAACAAGGTGAATCAGTTGCGCGTGCTGCAGGCTGGCGCGGCCGTCACCCCGCGCACGTCAGCGCTGAGCAACCCGGACCGGGCCAAGGGCTCGACCATGCCCGGCGAGTACTTCGAGTGCCTGGAGGGCTCCGGCAAGATCCTGCGCGCTGGTCTGCCCGAGATCATCCCGGTCACCGAGTTCCGCGACATCTTCGGCATCGCGCTGACCAACATGATCGGCGGCGCCGACCCGGCCGCCGAGCTGAAGAAGGCCACGGCCGACTTCAAACCGATCTACGAGAAGAGCGAGAAGGGCTGATACCAGAGACCCTTCGGGTTTTCGGAAACCCGAAGGGTCTGTCGTCGACATCCTGGAGGTGACGATGCTGCCATCGGTTGGCAAGTCGCGTGCGCCGATCGGGGCCGCGGCGTCGGGGCGCGGCGGCTACTCGCGTCGACAAATCTATATCCGCTTTCTGCTGCCGGCGCTGATCGCTATACTCGCCGTGATCATCTTCCCCTGGCTGTTCACCAGTTGGATGAGCCTGAACGACTGGCAGATGGGGATGTCACGCTCGTTCACCGGGCTGACCAACTATCAGAAGTTGGCGACCGACGCCCGGTTTCTGGAGACGATCCCGCGCACGCTGTTTTTCACGATCCTGAGCGTCGTGGCGCCCCTGGTCTTTGGCGTGTTCGCCGCGGAAGTATTCCACCAACGTTTTCCGCTGCGCGGCCTGCTGCGTGGGGTCTACATCCTCCCCATGATGACCACGCCGGTCGCCATCGCCTTGATCTTCATCATGATGTATCATCCGCAGCTCGGCGTCCTGAACTACCTGCTCAGTCTGATCGGCATCCCTGCGCAGTTGTGGATTTATGACAAGAACACCGTCATCCCGGCGCTGGTCCTGGTCGAGACGTGGCAATGGACGCCGCTCGTCATGCTGATCGTACTGGGAGGATTGGCTGCGCTGCCCACCGAGCCGTATGAGTCGGCCCTGATCGATGGCGCCAGCCGGTGGGATATGTTTCGCTTCATCACCCTGCCGCTCGTCATGCCGTTTCTGATGGTGGCGGTCATCATCCGAACGATTGATGCGCTCAAAAGCTTCGACATTATCTTCGTCATGACGCAGGGCGGGCCAGGCACGGCCTCCGAAACGATCAACATCTATCTTTATTTGCAGGCCTTTGCGTTCTTCAACGTGGGGCACGCGTCTGCGGTGGTGGTGGTGTTCTTTGCTATCATTGTGGCGCTTGCCATCATCCTGCTGGCTGCCCGGGAGCGGTTGCGATGGACGCGATGACGAACAACGGAGCATGGGGTCTACGCTTGCGCAAGTTGACGAACAAGGCGGCGCTGGCATTCGCCGTGTTCGTGGTGATTTCGCCAGCGCTCTTTGTGATGCTCTGGATGCTATCGCTTGCCTTCAAGAACGAGATTGACAACATCGCCTATCCGCCCGTCTGGATCCCCAATCCGCCGACCCTGGCCAACTACCGGCAGGTGTTCGAGCGCAGCCCGTTCGGTCTGTATACTGTAAATAGTATTATCGTCTCGGGCTCGGCGACGTTGGTCGGGCTGGTGTTAGGGGTTCCAGCGGCCTATGGCATCGCCAAAGGGAAGGCGATGAGCATGGGCATGCTGATCATGCTGGCGCGCATCACTCCCGGCCTGTCGTATCTGATTCCGCTCTTCACCCTCTTTCGCTTCCTCAGACTGACCGGCACGCTGGCGCCGGTGGCGATCACGCATCTGGTCATCACCATCCCCATGATCGTGTGGGTGATGATCAGCTTCTTCGAGGATATCCATCCTGAGCTGGAAGAGGCGGCGCTGGTGGATGGCTGCTCGATCTGGCGCGCCTTCGTAAGCGTTTCGCTGCCGCTGGCGCGACCAGGCATCGCAGTCGCGGCGATCCTGGCCTTCATCCAATCGTGGAACAACTTCATCTTCGGCGCGGTGCTGGCCGGCCGCGAGACGCGCACGCTCCCCGTCGCAGTCTTCAACTCCATGACCTATGAGCAGTTGTCTTGGGGCCCGCTGGCCGCAGCCGCCTTGATCGTGACGCTGCCGACGTTGCTGCTGACCATCTTCGTCCAACGCGACATCGTGACCGGACTGGCAGCCGGCGCGGTCAAGGGGTAGATGGCCTGAGCCAGAAATGGATCACGCGCGGCCGGGAGCGGTCTCGTGCGGAGTGGATGTGCAGCGCCTCAGCAATCGCCGTATGAGAGAGCCTGGGTGGTTCACCCATCAGCGCTACACAACTGAGACATCCTGGTTCAATGCGCCTCCTCGCACCCTATCTCCGCTATCAGCTTGCGCAAGGCCCTCGCCGCCACCGCCATCCCCTCTGGCCCGCTGAAGCCGCTGGAGTGACCGGCGATGAGCAGATGCGGCTCCAGGCTCAAGAAGCCCTGGTAGCCGCTGTCGCGCAGCGCGGCCAGCAGCTCAACCACCTGGCCATCGCCTGCGCCGGCCGGACAGATCTTGCCGTGGGCCAGGCTGGCGTCTTTGATGTGAACGTGGGCGACGTACGGGCCGAGCAGAGGCCAGCCGCGCACGGTGACATCGGCCTCGCGCTCTTGCACGAAATTGGCCGGGTCCCAGGCGAAGCGCAGGTGTGGGCTGTTCACCAGGCCGAGCAGCCGATGGCAACGCGCGACAGTGTCGCCCACGATCCCCTTTTCGTTTTCCAGCACGAGGACAAAACCCTCTTGCCCCGCCATCTCGGCAAGCCGGGTGAGGCGCTGGGCCACCTCCTCGACGTACCCGTCGAACTCCTGGTGCGAGGCGCCCGCGGGCGGGTAGAAGGAGAAGATGCGTACGCGCCGCGCGCCAACTCGCTCGGCCACGCGAAAGATGCGCTCCAGATTCGCCTGTTCCTTCTCAGGCGGGTCGGCGATCGGCGACTTGCCGATGGGGCTGCCGATGCACGCGACGCCGATGCCGCGCTGGTCGCAGAGCTGGCGCACGCGGCCGGCCATGTCGTCGTCCATGCGCAGCACATTGACGCCCCACGCGCCGCGCAAGTCCAGATAGCCGATCTTCAGGTCGGCCAGCACCTCGAGTTGGCCCTCGAGATCGGCGACGATCTCATCGCCGAACGCGGAAAGAGTGAAGGAAGACTGAGTAGATTGTGTGGTCATGTGTGTTCCTCATCGCAGCGCGCACACCGTCACCGCGCCGATCAGACCCGATGGCATGGTCGCGCCGCCCTTGTATTGCCGGTAATCGCGGCTCCCGGCATTGGCGTAGCCCACCAGCCGGTTGCGCAGCGTGGGGGTCACGACGATTTTGAGCGTATTCTCGCCTGCGCGCAGCAGCCCGGTGATCTCGCAGCGCCAGGGCGGGAGCAGCAGCGGGTCGAGCGCCTGGCCGTTGAGCACGATGTCGGCGCGGTCGCAGACGCGGTCGAACTGGAGGAAGTAGCGCTGGGCCGGGTCGAGGCCGGCCAGGGTGAACGCGGCGGTGTATTCGCCGGCCGCGGCCAGGGTCGCCAGCTCCGGCAGATCGCGCCAATCCTTCAGCGCGGGCAGCGATAACTCGATGCGGTGGCTGGTCCCATTCGCCAGATGTTGATCGGCGGCAAAACTGAACCCGTCTACCGTGAGCACCGGCGCCAGGTCGGCCGCCATGATCGGCGCGGGCGCCAGCGGCAAGTCTTGCGCCGCGGCCGGGTCGGCCAGCCAGATCAGCTTGGATTCGTAGGGGGCGAAACACAACGTCAAGCGAGGCGTCATTGCGAGCGCCGTTTGCGAAGCAATCTCCCCAGCCAACCGCAGCATTTGCCCCGTCCACAGGTCGAGCAGCACCGGCATCCGGCCGGCCGCCGCCAGCGTCACATCCACCGCCCGCTCCTCCCGCGTCCGATTGCGCAAGAAGAAGAACTCGCTGCCATCCTCCCGATCCACCTTATGGATGAAGCCGATGTGGGGCTGTGGCGTATCGTAGATCACCTCACCCTGCACCCCCGCGGCCCGCACCGCCGTCAGCACCGCCGCGGCGTCCGCGCAGTCTGGGCCGGAGATGGCCGCGACCGCTTCACGCACCGCCGCGTCGCGCGCCGCGTGGTCGCAGTAGCCGGGGTCGCGGTCGGGCCGGCCGCCGACGAAGAACACTGGGATGCCCGCCCCCGCGATCTCCCGCAGCTTCGCCGCGGCCGCGACCGTCAGATGCGGCTCGCGGTAGAGGATCAGCGCCTCGAACGCCGCCTCGCCCATCACGACCGTCTGGCCTTCGATACGCGCCCGCAGCAGCCGGTCCTCGTTGAAGTAGATCGGGTAGTGGCCGTGCGCCGTCAACTCGGCCGCCAGCCCCGCGGTCGCCTGAACCCATTGCCGGTCGCCGGTCACGTCGGTGCGGGAGGGCATGATCATGGCCGCGATGCGGTTCGCCTTCGGGATCTGCGCGTCTTGATCGTCCAGCACGCCCTGCACCAACTCCTCGCGGATGTAGTTGCCGTTGGGGTAGTCGAAAAGCTGATAGAAGATGCCGATGCGTGTGCTGGTGCGGCTGCGCTGCAGGAGATACTGCGCGCGCGCCGCGTAGGCGTTGAGCGCGGGCGCGGCGCCGGCCGACAGCGGATCGTTGTCGCTCATGTCGGTCGAGAAGGTCATCATCGCCATATGCGGTGAGGCAAAAGGATGATAACCCGGAGCCAGGAACGCCCCGTGATGATAGGGGAAACCGTGATAGATCGCCTGGTTGACCCCCGCCTCGAACAGCCGATCAATCCCCACACGCCACTTGAGCGGGGTGGTCATGTAGGCGCGGCCCTGCCATACCAGCGTCTCGCAGGTCACGATCGGCCGCTCGTACAGCGTGCCAGCCGCGCCGGCCAGCTTCAGGAAGTTGAGCGCGCCGCCGCCGTAAAGCTGCTCGGTCTCCGGGATGTCGGAATAGCCGAGCATGGCGAGCGGATCGGCCAGCATCCCATAGCCCTGGACGCGGAGTACGTCAATACCCATCATAGATCCTCCATCACATCCATACACCCTGTTCCCGCAGGCCGCGCCGGACTGCCTCGCTGAGCGCCTGCGCTTTGCGCAGCAAGCCCTCCTGGTATACCTGCATCAATGCAGACAGTTCGACTCGCTCAGCCTCAATCAGCACACCGGCCTGTTGCTTATTCAACAACACGCTCAACCGGCGATCCTGGATCGAGTTCATCTGCTGATCAGCCAACGCCAGCACTTCTCGATCCGGCAAAGAAGAAATCGGCCGGAAGGCCTCGGCGGAAGAGCCAAGTGTCGGCAGCGAAAGGACGATTGTATCAGCCAGCAAATCCGGCGTAGCGCGGCCAGTCAAACGCGCCAACTGATCTGCCCGACGGAAAGCCTCATCGGGCAACGTTACCATGACCTGAACGCCCATTGCTTTGCCTCTTCCAGTTCCCTGTGTCAACCAGTACTCTGTGTACTCCCAGATAGCAACATTCTACCAGAAAAATCGCGAACCGGAAAGCATCTTTGAGGATCACCTATCCGTACACTTCATCAATCACCCGCCGCGTGAGCTTCACCCACTCGCGCACGCGCGTCGGATCGCCTTGCACCGTCTCGACATCCTTGAGCGTGATGTCGGTGTGACACGCCTTGCACGCGCCCAGATCGCGGCGCAGGATCGCGAGGAT
>VGOD01000033.1 GCA_016876015.1 Chloroflexota bacterium | reverse complement strand
CAAGCGCCAGCGGGAAGAGGTCGGGGCACTCCCAAACGCCCGGCGCTTCCCCGGCCGCATCGAAGCCGCACAGCGCGCGCCACTCCCGGAGGTTTGGCGAGCCGCAGATCACCACGCGGCCCTGGTCAGGATGCAGGATGTTGGCCATGATCCACTGCCCGCTCCCCGCGTGCCAGAAGGCCTTGGGATCGCCGAACTTCGGGTCGCCGACATGGATCACCGGATTGCCGGCGAACTGGGTGAAGGTCAGGCCGCCGTCGTTGCTGAACGCGATGTGGACGTCCTCCAGCCGCGGCGGACCGACATAATCCGCCGTGTAGATCGCCACGCACGGCCCGGCCGGCGTCGTAGGGTCGCCCAGCCCGCTCGTGTTCTCCCGGTCGAGCACCGCGCTGCCCGAAAAGATCGTGTACCCGGCCACGGGGTCTTCATGGATCGCATTGGGCAGGTCGGTCCAATGAACCAGGTCAGGGCTAACCGCGTGGCCCCACGTCATGTGACCCCAGGCCGTGGCGTAGGGGTTGTGCTGATAAAACAGATGATAACGCTCGCCATCGAACAACAGCCCATTGGGATCGTTCATCCAGTTCGTGGGCGGTGTGAAGTGGTAGCGCGGGCGATTCCATTCGTTGCGCAGCATCGGCTTCTGGCTCCTTTCTGAATTCAGTCGGTTGGACACCTACCGCTTCCAGGCGGTCAATGATACCATGATGTGCGAAATCCGTCAATAGCCTTCCGTTTCGGTCATGCCTCTGGTTCGTACACGAAACATCTTGACACCATGTGGCTATCGTGTTACACTATGGCCAACTGCCTCATCAGGTGGAACGATCATACTCGAAACTCCCGTCTCATATCGGAACACTGTGGAACGAGGATGCATATGGCTACCAGAACCCAAGAACGACGGCTTGCGATCCTGGAAGAACTGGCCAGGAGCCAGGCGGTGCAGGTCGCGGAACTGAGCCAGCAGTTCGGCGTCTCTGAGGTTTCGATTCGTCGCGATCTGGCGCACCTGGAGCAAGAAGGGGTGTTGCGGCGCATTCATGGCGGGGCTGTGGTTGCCCCGCATGTCTCGCCGGTCCTTGCGATCCCCGCTTCGGTTGGCCAGGTCGCGCGCAGCGCCGAAAAGGCTCGCATCGGCCGTCAGGCTGCGGCCCTGGTGCAACGCGGCGAGCGCCTGATCTTCGACTCTGGCACGACTGTCTTGCAGGTCGCGGCGCACCTCTCCGATGATCTGCGGCAGTCCGGCAATCTGACCGTCATCACTGGTTCACTGCCGGTCGTGCGCGAGCTTGGCCACTGCAGGGGCATCCACCTGGTTTTGCTGGGCGGCGTTTATCTCCCGCAGTACGACGTGGTGGTCGGCCCGCACACCATCGAGCAGATCGGGACACTACACGCGGACAAGCTCTTCCTGGGCGCTGACGGCCTGACCTGCGTCAAGGGCGTGACGACGGCCAACGTCCTGGAGGCTGAGGTGAACCGGGCGACCATCTCAGCCGCCACAGAGGTGATCGTCGTCGCTGACTCAAGTAAGATCGGTCTGATCGGCTTGACGAGCATCGCGCCCCTGACTGGCATCCACGTACTCATCAGCGACACGGACGCGCCCGCCGATTTCGTGGCGGAACTGCGCAGACAGGGCGTCAAAGTCATCCTGGCCTGAGCCAGGCAAAGTCCAAAGGAGAGCCACATGTATGATCGGGATTGGGCCAGAGTTGACGTGAACAGCGTGCCGCGGCTGATTACGCCGCCGCCTGGCCCCAAATCAAACGAGATGCACGAACGCGCAGCCAGATACATGAAAGGCTACTCGTCGCAGGTGCGCCTCTTTCCGGTGGTGTTTCAGTCGGGTAAAGGATGCACCCTCACCGATGTTGACGGCAACGTGTACATTGATTTTTCATCGGGCATCTACGTCACGGGGTTGGGCCACTGCCACCCCAAGGTGACCGAGGCGGTGCAGCGGGCGGCCGGCGATCTGATGAACGCTCACGACTACACCACGCCCATCAAGATGCAGTTGCTGGAGAAGCTGGTCGAGATCACGCCAGGCGAGGGCAAGAAGAAGCTCACTGGCATGCAGCTCTACGATTCGGGCACCACCGCGGTTGAGGCGGGTTTGCGCGTCATGCGCGCGGCCACCGGCAAGTTCGAGTTCATCTCGTTTCACCGCGATTTTCACGGCAAGACCATGGGGGCCGTGGGCCTGGCGCGACTGGACGCGAGCCAGGGCTTGCGGCCGCCCGGCTTCTTCCTGGCCCCGCGCGGCTATTGCTACCGCTGCGAGTTCCGCCAAACCTATCCTCAGTGCGATCTGCTGTGTGTGGACTTCATCCGCACCATCATCAAAGAAGAGACCTCTGGCCGGGTGGCGGGCATCGTGCTGGAACCGATCCAGGGCTGGGCCGGCAGTGTGGTCCCGCCCGATGGCTGGATTCAGCGGATTCGCCGCCTGTGCGATGAGTATGGCATCCTGCTGATGGCCGACGAGGTGCTTACCTGTATGGCACGCACCGGCAAGATGTTCGCCATGCAGAACTGGGATACCGTGCCAGACGTGACGACCCTGGGCAAGGGCTTCGGCAACGGCTTCCCGGTGACCGCCATGCTGGTCTCAGATGAACACAAAGAGGTCATCGAGAAGATCAGCGCCAGCACCTCCTATGGCGGCAACCCGATGGCGTGCGCAGCTGCGCTCGCCAGCATCGAGGTGATCGAGGAGGAGGACATCTGCGGCCGGGCGGCCCACCTGGGCGACATCCTGCTGCGCGAGATGCAGGCGATGGCTGGCCGGCATCCGATCATCGGCGAGGCGCGCGGGGTCGGCTGCCTGTTGGGGCTGGAGCTGGTGAAGGACAAGGCCACGCGCGAGCCATTCGACAAGGCCGGCCAACTCGTCTATCAGAAAGCCTTTCGCAAGGGGCTGGCCTGGATACCTGCCGGTCACATCCTGCGCATGTCGCCGCCAATGATCATGGAGGATGACCTGGCTCTGAAGGGCCTGGCCATCATCGAAGAGGCGATCTACGAGACCGAGCGTGAGCTCGGATATGCCATCTGATCCACCGAATTCTGTGAGGGCTTCTGTCCATGGCTATGTCGCTCCGGGAACGGGTCCTCGCCGTATATCGCGGCGAGACGCCCGATGTCGTCCCCTGGTTCGGCGATCTGTCTCATTGGCATGTCGCCAAGCGCGGGGTGAAGTGGCTGCCGTTCATGACCGATGTGCGCGACACCGGCATGATTGACCTGCACAGACAGGTCAACTGCGGCGTCTATCTGAACATGGGCCAGTTCTTCGATGTCGTGTTCGACGGCGACGTCCAGCAAACGCAGGGGCTGCTGGCCGATGGCGTGACCACCACCTGGCGTCTCGAGACCCCGATCGGCGTCATCGAGGAGCTGCGCCGCTTCGAGGAGGCCAGCTACTCCTACAACATCGTCCAGCGCGCGGTCCGCACCCTCGACGACGTGAAGGTATTTGCGTATGCCATGAGCCGCCGCCGCTATCTGCCCCGCTTCGAGCGTTACCATGAGTGGTCTGCGATCTGTGGCGACATCGGACTGCCGGTGGCGTCGTTGAGCTATAGCGGCCTAGGCTTTCTGATCTCGCGTTTCATGGGGATTGACCGCACGATCTATGCGTTGAACGACTGGCCGACCGAGATGCGAGACGCCATAGACGCGGTGAACGACAATTGTCTGCAGGGGCTGGATATGCTCCTGCAGGGACCCCACGAGGTGCTCATCCTGGGCGACAACTTCTCCAGCGATGTGCAGTCCCCGCGTCTATTCGAGCGATGGTCGGCCGCCTACTTCCGCGCGGCCACACGACGCATCCACGCGGCCGGCAAGTACGTCGCGGTCCACGTGGATGGCCGCTTGCGGGGATTGCTGCGGGCCATGGCCGAGGTAGGGATGGATTGCATTGATGCGGTCACGCCGACCCCCGGCGGCGACCTGACGCCCGAGGAGTGCCGCGCCGAAGCCGGACCCGATCTGATCTTGTGGGGGGGCATTCCGCCCGCGCTCTGGTCGCGCACCAATCGCAGCGACGAAGCGTTCATCGCTGCCATCCATCGCTGGTTGGATTTGCGCAGCCGCAGCCCCCGGCTGGTGTTGGCGCCCGGCGACCAGGTGCCGCCCGACACCGATCGCTATCGCATCGAGATGGTGGCCGAGATTTGCGAGGAGTACGGCCGATACTAACGCAGAGTGGAGGAGTTGTGACCGGAAAAGCGATTCGCCTGAGCAAGCTGTTCCCAGAGGGGAACAACGCCGTCGTGGTAGCCATAGACCACGGCCAGACCTTTGGCCCCATGGAGGGGCTGGTGAACTACACAGCAGCGGCCCGGCGTCTGCAGGCCGCAGATGCTGTCCTTCTTGCGCCCCAGATGATCCGCTTCACGGCCGATCTGTTCCACGGCCGCGGCAGCCCGGCCATGATCGTGCGGCTCAATTGGAACTCGATCCACTGCGAGCCGTGGCGTTACCGAGAGGCGCAGATCGTCAAGACCGTCTCAGCAGCGGCCGGCGCCAGGGCCGGCGCCGACGTCCTTCTGGCGAGCCTGACGCTCAAGACCGGCAGCGAGGCGCACGACGCCGAGAACGTGCGCATCTTTGCGGCCCTGGCCGAGGAAGCGGCTAACCTGGGGATGCCGATCATCGGCGAGGTGTTCCCGGCCGGCGATCTGCGCGGCCAGCCAGACGAGTTCCACGATTACGTCGTGAAGGTCTGTCGCATCGTCTGCGAGTTGGGCGCGGACGCTATCAAGACCTTCTACACCGGCGACCGGTTCGCCGAGGTGGTGGAGGGCGCGCCGATCCCCGTCTTCGCGCTGGGCGCGGAGAAGCTACCCCGGCAGGTGGATGCGCTCGATCTGGCGGCCAGGGCAGTGGCCGCGGGCGCGCGTGGGGTGGTTTTCGGCCGCAATGTGCTTCAGGCCGAGCGGCCGGACGACTTCCTGGCGGGTCTGAAAGAGGTCGTGCGGGGCGCGGCCACGCCGCAAGAAGCGGCCGCACACTACGGGCTCAAATAGAGGTGGCCGTGCTTTTCCCAGTCCTGGATATTGATCGCCGTTTCTTCGCGGAGCGGCTGGCAGGTTTTCTGCCCGATCGGATCATTGACTTCCACACGCACGTCTGGCTGAAGGCCTTTGGATTGCCTGGGCCGCGCATCGCTCGCGGCCCTACATGGCCGGCTCGTGTGGCCAACGAAAACAGCGTGGACGATCTGCTGGAGACCTACCGGCTGATGCTGCCGGGGTGCGCGGCGACCCCCTTGCTGCTCGGCTGGCCAGAGCGGGAGGTGGATCAGGAGCGGGCCAACGGCTACATCAGTGCGGCGATTCAGCAGCGCGGTCTGCCCGGCCTGATCGTGACCCTGCCGGAGTGGCCGGCTGCTGAACTGGAGCGGCGGGTGAAGGCAGGCGGTTTCGCGGGGCTGAAGCCCTATCTGAACCTGGCGCCGGCCCACATCCCCGCGGCCGAGATCACGATCTTCGACTTCCTGCCACACCATCACCTGGAAGCGGCCGACGCGCGCGGCTGGATCGTGCTCCTGCACATCCCGCGGCCCAGCCGGCTGCGTGATCCGCTCAACCTGGCGCAGATGCGCGAGATCGAGCGACGTTACCCCAACGTCAAGCTGGTCATCGCGCACATCGGCCGCGCGTATTGCCCCGAGGATATCGGGGATGCCTTCGCGGTCCTGGCCGACGCCGGCCGGATGTGCTTCGACTTCAGCGCCAACACCAACCCGTATGTGATGACCCGCCTGCTGCGCGCCGTGGGGCCCAGGCGCGTCATCTTCGGCAGCGATCTGCCTGTGGTGCGGATGCGTATGCGCCGCATCTGTGAGAACGGGTTCTACGTGAACCTGACGCCCCCTGGCCTCTACGGCGACGTGTCGGACGATCCGCACATGCGAGAGGTCAGCCAGGCCGAAGGGGAGCAGCTCTCATTCTTTCTCTATGAGGAGCTTTTCGCGTTTCGCCAGGCGGCCGAAGCGGTGGGGTTGACCGCCGGCGACGTGCAGGATGTCTTCTGCGGCAACGCAGAACGGCTGTTGGCCAGGGTTGCCAACTTTCGGAAAGTTGGCAACCCTGGGCCTCTGGCCCCAGGGGTCAAACATGCTCATCGGGCTTGATGTAGGCACTACGGCGACCAAGGCGCTGCTCTTCGATCTGAATGGCGGCGGCGTCGCCGCGGCCACGGTTCCTTATGGTCTGATCACGCCCCAGGCTGGTTGGGTGGAACAGGACCCCGAGGAGCTGTGGCGTGCAGTCGTGGCCGCGCTGCGCACGATCGCCGATCAGCTCAGGCCGGCCGACCAGGTCATCGCACTGGCGCAGTCCTCTCAGGGCGGCACGACGATTCCCGTGGATGCAGCCGGCCAGCCGACCCACCATGCCATCAGTTGGATGGACGGTCGGACGCAGGCGGAATGCGACGAAATGCGGGCGCAGGGCCAGGCAGATGCGATCTACGAGCGCACCGGCTGGCCGCTCATGGCCGGCCTGCCCCTTCAGCACATTCGCTGGCTCGACCGCCAACGTCCAGATCTCTTTGCGCGCGCCCGGCGTTTTCTCTTCGTCAACGATTTCATCGGCTGGCGGCTGACAGGCGAGCTGTGTATGAACCCATCGGATGCCAGCATCACGCAGCTCCTGGACATCGCGACCGGCGACTGGGATGATGGACTGTTGGCGCTGGCCGGCATCCGCCGCGACCAACTGTCGCCTGTGCGTCCTTCGGCCGCCATTGTCGGCCGGCTGACCGCCGAGGCGAGCGCCGCAACCGGGCTGCCGACCGGCCTGCCGGTGGTCAACGGCGCGCACGACCAGTATTGCGCGGCGCTTGGAACGGGAGTCACGCGACCGGGGTCGGTGCTGCTCTCGTGCGGCACGGCGTGGGTGCTTTTGGCCGTGCCCGAAAGCCTGGCCGTGGGACGGCGCAGCGGCATGGCGCTGAGCTGCCATGCGGTCGCCGGCCGTTGGGGCGCGATCCGCAGTCTGGGCGCGGTCGGCGCCTCGCTGGAGTGGCTGGCAGACAACGTCTGGGCCAACCGCCAGCCTGTCCTGGCCGACAGGCCAGGGGGCCAAGAGCCCCGGCCGGCGCTCTACGAGGCGATCAACGCGGCCGCGGCTCGCTCGGAGCCGGGCGCGCGCGGCCTGCTTTTCTTCACGTTGGCTGGCGGGCATTCCGGCTCCTATGGCCTGGCGCAGGGCGGATTCGTCGGGCTGCAGCTTTCCCACACGCGCGACGATCTGAGCCGGGCCGTCATGGAGGGGATCGCCTGTGAGCTGCGTTGGGCGCTCGATGAGATACGCGCGGCCGGCGTGGCTGTGCGCGAGCTGAAGATGGTCGGCGGCGCCGCACGCAGCCCGATCTGGCCGCAGATCGTGGCGGATGTGACCGCCACGCCTGTCGAAGTCCCGGCGATCACCGAGGCTGCCAGTTGGGGCGCGGCCGTTCTGGCGGGAATCGGCGCCGGGGTCTTCGCCAGCGCAGACGCGGCCGGCCAGATGTCAGCGGTCTGGGCCAGGCATCTGACGCCCGCCCAGGGTGCCCAGGGTTGCCATCTTTCGGAAAGATGGCAACCCTGGGCTGCCATCTTTGAACGTTACCGGGCCTGCCGGGGAGGGACTGGGCTATGAATCAACCGCGGAAGGCGAGAGTCGGTCTGTTGGGCCTGATGTTCGACCTCTACGATGCCTGGCCCGAACTCAAGCCGGCTATGGCCGGGTTCGGCCGGGAGCTGGTTGCGACCCTGGCGCCCTTCGCCGAGGTAGATTTCCCCGGCGTCTGCGTCAATCGAGAAGAGGTGGGCCGGACCGTCGCCGCGTTCGAGGCGGAGGGCAAAGACCTGCTCCTGGTGGTCCTGTTCACCTACGCGCCCAGCCACATTGCGCTCACTGCGCTGGTTTACACGCGTCTGCCGATCCTGATCTTCAACACGCAGCGTCTGCACGCGGTCGGCGCAGAAACGTCGAGCGGCGACACCACCAGGAACCACGGGATGCACGGCGTTCAGGATTTGGCTAACGTTCTCGTGCGCGCTGGCCGGCCGTTTCACCTGGTCACGGGCCACTATCAAGACAGCCAGGCTCTGGCCGAGGTCAAAGCATGGTGCGACGCCGCGCGCGTGGCCGCACACACGCGGGCGCTGCGCATTGGCCTGGTGGGGTATGCGATGGAAGGGATGGGCGACTTTGGGCTGGATGAAAGCGCATTTCTGACGCAAGTCGGCGTCGAGGTGCGGCGCATCGCCATGAAGTCGCTGGCCAGCCGGGCGCAGGCCGCATCGCCGGCCGCGATCACGGCCGAGATGGCGCGGGATCGGGAGCGTTTCCAGTTTGCCGCCGACATCAGCGATGCCGAGCACGAGGCCAGCGTGCGGCTGGAATGGGCTCTGCGCGAGACGTTGGCCGAGCGTGGGCTGCACGGCTTCGCCTCGCACTTCCTGGCCGTGGGCCACGAAGGGCAGCTCGACACTCTGCCGTTCCTGGCCGCCGCGAAGCTGCTGGCTGACGGCTACGGCTTCGGCGGCGAAGGGGACGTCACCAGCGCAGCCGCAGTCTGTATGATGCAGGCGTTGGCAGGGCAGGCGAACTTCACCGAGATGTTCACGATGGATTTCGCGGGCAACGCGGCGCTGATGATGCACATGGGCGAGGGGAACTGGCGCATGGCGCGCCGCGACGAGCCGGTGCGGGTGCTGCGCAGCACCCTCAAGGCGATCATGGACGTGCCGGTGGACCCGCTGCTGTTAGCCTTCGCCCTGACGCCGGGGCCGTGTACTCTCGTTAGCCTGACGACCGTCGCCGGCGGCCAGCTCAAGCTGATCGTGGCCGAAGGCGAAGTGGTGGATCAGCCCTACATCGCCGATCTGAACCGGCCGCACTACAAGTTCCGACCGCGCGGCGAGCTGTGCGATTTCCTGACGCGCTTCAGCATGGCGGGCGGCTCGCACCATCAGGCGATGGCCTATGGCCGGTGGGCCGGCGCATTGGAGAAGGTCGCCGCGTTGCTCGGCATCGCGTGCGTGCAAGTATGAAGCCTTTCGCAGACCTGTCAGGTTTCGCCTGGCATGTTGACAGGAGTTACGCAGTCGCCCGGCATTGCGAGCGCATTTAGCGAAGCAATCTTCTGCCTGGCGCGGGAGATTGCTTCGTCCCAGAGGGAGGCTTCGCACTCGCATACTGCGCTCCTCGCAATGACAGGCGGTAGTGCGAAGATATACCACACCTTCAGGAGGCAAGATGTTCGAGGGATTCCGATACCGTATGCCAGAATGGCATCCCTTTCAGGAGCAGGCCGCTTGCGAGCGCGCCCGCCGCGTGACCCGCGCAGACTGGGCGAGCTTCAAGCATCCCCATCTCAAAGTGATCATCCTGCGCGACGACGAGTTCGCTTTTCGCTGGATCCAGGAGATCTTTGGCCAGATCAAACAGGCAGCGGATGAGGGGCGAAGGCTGGTGTTGATCTTGCCGCAGCCCGATCCGCTGTACGCGCGGCTGGCCTTTCTGTGCAACAGGCTCCGCGTGAGCTGTCATCACCTCTACACCTTCAACATGGATGAGTACGCCGACGAGGAGGGCCGGATCGCGCCGGAGACGTGGCCAAACTCATTCCTCTACAACATGAAGGTGAATTTCTATGGCAAGCTCGACCCGGCGCTCCGTCCGCCCGAAAGCCACTTTCAAGGCCCCACCGACGCGAACTTCCGAGACTATGGCAAGATGATCGCCGACATGGGCGGCGCGGACGTGTGCTATGGCGGCATCGGGTGGTCGGGCCATGTGGCGTATATCGAGCCGGGTTCCGTGGCGTTCCCGCCCATGCCGATGCAGGAATGGGTGAAGATCGGCCCGAGGATCGTTAAACTGACGCCGTTCAGCATCCTGCAGAACTGCCTGGGGCCGGAATTCGGCCAGAGCGGCGACTGGTCATCTGTGCCGCCCCAGGGCGCAACGATTGGCCCGGCTGACTACCTGGCCGCCAGGCTGCGCAGTTCCTGGAATGGGTTCCGAGTTGGGTCCTCCATGGTCTCGTGGCAGCGTTTCACCGTGCGCCTGGCCGCCTTCACGCCGCCGACGCCGCTGATACCCGCGACCATGCTCCAGATGGCGCCGAGCGAGCTCTATCTGTCGGAGTCGCTGGCCGCGGCCATCGAGCCGGCGTCTGTTGAGGAGTTCACCTGGTACTAAATGAGTCAACGCGCGTTCGCTCAGCAAGCCCTGCGCCGCTACCGCGACGAGATCGTCGCAGTAGCGCAAGACCTCATCCGCATCCCCTCGCGCAACACGCCGCCGGTGGGTGAGGAGCACACCTGCCAGCAGTACATCGCAGCCTATCTGCGTCGAGCCGGCTTGCCCGCTGACCTGTATGAGCCAGACCAGGTTCCCGGCCTGACAACCCACCCGGCCTATTGGCCGGGCCGCGACTACCGGGATCGCCCCAACGTGGCCTCCACGCAGATCGGCCGGGGCGGCGGCCGTTCTCTGCTGCTGACCGGGCACGTGGATACGGTGGTATGCGTCCCGGCCGCCTGGAGCGCGCTGCCCTTCGCCGCCGAGATACGCGCCGGCCGGCTCTATGGCCTGGGCGCGGTTGACATGAAAGGCGCATTGGCCGCCATGTTGGTGCTCTACAAAGCGGTCAAGGAGCTGGGGCTGCCGCTGAGAGGTGATCTGGGCTTCGAGAGCGTCGTGGACGAGGAGGAGGGCGGCGTCAACTCCACCATCGCCGGCCGGCTCCGCGATGGGTCTATGGACGCCGCGATCATTGCCGAGACGACCGATCTGAAGATCTACCCGGCCGCGCGCGGCTTGCTGATCCCAGAGTTCGTCTTCACCAGTCTGAAGGAGGATTGGCTGCAGGCGGGCACGCGGACCGGCCCAAAGGCCGACGCGATCGAGCAGATCGGTCTGGCGCTGGTGCACGTCAAAGAGCTCGTGGCCCGACGCCGAACCCATCCGATCCATCCGCTCTATGCCTGCTATCCCGATCCCCGTCCTGTCGAGGTCACGAAGGTCTACGCCGGCGGCTGGGGCAGCGAGACGCCGATCCTTGTGCCGAGCCAGGGTTACATCCAACTGATCGTCCAGGCGCTGCCAGGGGAGGAGCACGCGGAGGTGCTGCGAGAGGTCGAGGAGTGGCTGGAAAGCGTGATGCTGCGTCACCCTGACGCCTTTGCTACCCGGCCCGAAATCCGCTTCAGCATTCGCTGGATGGCGCCCACCGCGATGGATCCCGCGCATCCACTGGTGACGATCCTGTCCGACAGCGTGGCGCAGACGACCGGCGCGCGACCCGAGATCGCAGGCGCGCCCTACGCCTGCGACATGTTCGCGCTGCACCAGATCTTCGACATGCCCGCGGTCCTCTTCGGACCCCGGGGCGGCGGCGCGCACGCGGGCGACGAGTACGTCGAGTTGGCGAGCCTGTTCACCTTTTGGGAGAGCCTGTTGCTGTTCGTGATGTCGTGGTGCGGGATGGAGTAGCGATTCGTGGACTTTACCCCTGCTTTGCCTGGGTGAGAACAGAGGATGATATGCCAACCATACAAGAGCTTTTCAGCCTGGAAGGCCGCGTGGCGGTGATTGCGGGCGGCGCGGGGCTGCTAGGCTTCCAGATGGCCACCGCGCTGGCCGAAGCCGGCGCCCATCTCGTCATCGCCTCTCGCAGGCTGGAGAACTGCCAGGCCCGGGCGGCCGAGCTGACCGCCAGATACCGCGAGGCGATCGCTATACAGTTGGATGCCAATGACTACGCCTCGGTGACCGGGATGATCGAGGCTGTGCTGGCGAAGTGGGGCCGGATTGATGTGCTGGTCAACTCCGTCGCCGGCGGCAAGACCTTTCCCGCCGAGGAGTTCCCGCCCGAGGAGTGGAACCGCAGCATTCACGCCAACCTGAACGCTGTCTTCTATTTGTGCCAGGCGGGCGGCCGGCAGATGCTCGAACAAGGCAAGGGGAGCATCATCAACATCGCCTCGATGTACGGCATCGTGGCGCCGTACAAGCACATCTACGAAGGCGCCGAAATCTCCCGCAACCCGATCGCCTATGGCGTGGCCAAGGCGGGCATGATTCAGATGACGAAGTACCTGGCGACTGCGTGGGCTGACCGCGGGGTGCGCGTCAACGCCATCAGCCCCGGCGGTTTCTGGCAGCCGGGCAAGCAGCCAAACTTCGAGCGCAACTATGTCAAGATGGCGCCCGATGGCCGGTCGGGCAACGAGTCGGACTTGAAAGGCGCTGTGCTTTACCTGGCCAGCGACGCCTCAGCGCACGTCCACGGGCAGAATCTGAGCGTGGATGGCGGCTGGACCTTGTGGTAGCGGCCCAGATGAAGACTCGACGCTTCGGTCGCACCGGGCTGCAAGTTTCTGAGATCTCCCTCGGCACGGTGGAGTTGGGGCTGGACTACGGCGTGCCGGTCGCCGGCGAACACCGCCGGCCGCCAGAAGAAGAAGCGGCGCGGCTCCTGAACCGTGCGCTCGACCTGGGGATCAACTTTATTGACACGGCACGCGTCTATGGCGCCAGCGAAGAGGTGATCGGCCGGGCGTTGAGCACGCGGCGCAGCGAGTATATCCTCTGCACCAAGGTCGCCGCGCCCCCGGCCGGCATGATCGGCAAGGCCGTGGGCGAGTGGGTGCGGGCCTCCATCGCGCAGAGCCTGGCCGCGCTCCGCACCGATTACGTGGACGTGTTGAAGATCCACAGCGCCGCGGTCGAGGACATCCGGCGGGGAGAGATCATCGCCGCCATCCAGCAGGCCCAGGCCGCGGGTCAGGTGCGTTTCACAGGCGCCAGCACCTATGGCGAGGAGGCGCCGCTGCTGGCGCTGGCAGACGGCCGCTATGACTGCCTCCAGGTCGCGTACAGCGCGGTGGATCGGCGGCTGGAAAGCCGGGTTTTGGCGCTGGCCCAGCAGCAGGATGTGGCGGTCGTGGTGCGGTCGGTGCTGCTGCGCGGCGTCTTGACGCATCGTTACACGCTGCTGCCCCCACAGCTTGCCCAGTTGAAGGCCGCCATCCGAGAGCTGGACGCGCTGGCCGAGGCCGAAAGCCTGCCGGAACTGGCCTATCGCTATGTGTTGGCTCACCCGGCCGTCTCGACCGCGCTCGTGGGCACAGCGCGCATCGGCGAGTTGGAGGCGGCGCTCGGCTTTGCCGACCGGCCGGCTCTGTCGCCTGGCCTGATCGCCCGCATCCGCGAGATGGCAGTTCCCGCGGAAGACCAGCTTCACCCCGGCAAGTGGCCCTCGGACGCGGCTGCCTGGCAGCCAGGATGAATGCTTATGAACCCACGTGAATTGATGGCCGCGGCCATGCGCCGCGAGCCCACCCCGCGCATCCCGGTCATGCCGCAAATCTGCCATGACGTGGCTGTGCGCTGCTACGGCGACGATCGGGCTGGCGACTGGATTGATGGGATGCGCCGCTGCGCCGAGGAGCCGGCCTTCATCTACGATGTCGTGATCCGCTTGGTGAACGAGATCGGCTGCGACGGCCTGCGGCTGTTCGTCAAGCCAGAGCCGATGCACCTCGAACGAGTCGGCGACGAGCTGATCGTGCTCGACCCGGCCACCGGGGCCAGGATTGGGCGGCTGGACATGCACGGCGGCGGCGAGTTCGTGCCAGATCGGCCCGCGTCACCCGTCGAAACGCTGGACGAATATCGCATCCGCCTGCAGGGGATGATTGCCCAGTTCAGCGACGAGAAGATGGCCATCCTGAAACAGGCGCGCGGCCGCGTGCCCGATCGCTTTGTCGCCTCGGCGCCGGGCGGCATCACCATGAACACCTACACCGCGCTGCGCGGCCGGGCGCAGGCGATGATGGATTTCTACGAACGGCCAGACTTCGTTCAGGCCGCGATGGAGTTGCAGGTTGACGCCATCAGCCAGCGCGCCGAAAGGCTGCTGACTACCGGGATTGACGTGCTGTACATCGGCGATCCGGCCGCGAGCGCCAGTCTCATCAGCCCCCGCCACTTCGAACGGTTCTGTCTGCCCGGCTACCGTGAGTTCTGCCGGCGCTTCCGCGACCGCATCCTGATCTACATCCACATCTGCGGCAATTCACGGCCCATCCTGGAGATGATGGCCGACGCCGGCGCGCACGTCGTGGAGCCGCTCGATCCGTTGGGCGGCGTCGAAGTGGCCGACGCCAAACGACGCATCGGCGGCCGGGTGGCGCTGATGGGCGGGGTCAACACCTTAACGCTGGCGCACGGCGAAGCCGCCGCCGTGCGGCGGGAGGCCATCCAGAAGTGTCGCGAAGGGGGACCCTACGGCTACATCCTGGCGGCCGGCGACATGGTCCCTCCAGAGACACCGCTCGCCAACCTGCAGGCGCTGGTGGATGTGGCGACGAAGAGTTTGTGGCGTGAAACGTGAAAACGTGATAACGTGAAACGTGATAACGTGAAACGAGGAACCCATGACCGGCAGAACTGGCCAAGATCTATATCTTCATGCCAAGACCCGAATTCCGGGTGGAACCCAATTGCTCTCCAAGCGCCCCGAAATGTTCCTGCCGGAGAACTGGCCAGCCTACTACAGTCGCGCCCAGGGCGCGCGGGTGTGGGATTTGGACGGCAATGTCTACCATGACATGAGCTACAACGGCATCGCCGCCTGCATCCTGGGCGCGGCCGACCCCGATGTGGAGGAGGCGGTGATCGCCGCAGTCAAGGCCGGCTCTATGTCTACGCTGAATTGCCCGGAGGAGGTGGCGCTCGCCGACCTGCTCTGTGAGCTGCACCCCTGGGCCGAGATGGTGCGCTACGCGCGCTGCGGCGGCGAGGCGATGGCTGTGGCGGTGCGCATCGTGCGCGCGGCCACCGGCCGTGACCGGATCGCGTTCTGCGGCTATCACGGCTGGCACGACTGGTATCTGGCGGCCAACCTGGCGGAGGAACGGGCCCTGGATGGCCATTTGCTGCCGGGCCTCGATCCCGCGGGCGTACCGCGCGGGCTGAGGGGGGGCGCGCTGCCCTTTCGCTACAACCATGCCGAGGAGCTGCGCGCCATCGTGGCCGAGCATGGCGATGAGCTGGCCGCGGTCGTCATGGAGCCGATCCGCAACATGGAGCCGGCGGCCGGCTTTTTGGGCGAGGTGCGCCAGGTATGCGATCAGATCGGCGCGGCCCTGGTGGTTGACGAGGTGTCGGTGGGCTGGCGGCTGGCGACAGGCGGCGCGCACCTGGTCTATGGTCTCGAGCCAGACATCGCCGTCTTCGCCAAGGCGATCAGCAACGGCTACCCGATGGCAGCGATCATCGGGAAGCGCGCAGTGATGCAGGCAGCGCAAAGCACTTTTATCAGCAGCACCTACTGGACCGAACGCATCGGCCCTGCCGCGGCGCTGGCGACGATCCGCAAGCACCGGGTGTGCAACGTGCCGCAGCATCTGCGTCGCATCGGCCAGATGGCGCGCGATGGTTGGCGTCTGGCAGCGGAACGCGCCGGCCTCCCGATTCAGATCGGCGGGCTCGTACCGATGAGCAGCTTCGCCATCCGGCACGAGCAGGCGCAAGCGGCCTCGACGCTCTTTACCCAGCTCATGCTGGATCGCGGCTATCTGGCCACCAGGGCGTTCAACGCTACCTACGCCCACGATGATCGGATCCTGGAGGAGTATCTGCAGGCGACCGAAGAGGTTTTCGGCGTCATCGCCGGCGCGTTGGAGCGCGGGACGATCCACGCGCTGCTCCAGGGGCCGGTCGCCCACACCGGCTTCGCGCGGCTCAACTAAGAGCCAGGCAAAGGAGTCATACAGTGGCAACCAGACGGCTCACCCGTCGTGACCTGGTCGGCAAGGTAATCGACGTCCACTCTCATGCCGGCATCCATCTGAAGGCCGCGGCCGACATCGGCTTTCCCTACTGCGCCAGCGTCGAGGACCTCTACTACCGGCAGCGGACAAACGGCGTGGATGTTTCGGCCGTTTTTCCGCTCTTCCCGCTGCTCTTTTTCGACATCCACGCCTACCTGGAGACGGGCCGGCTGACGCCACACCCCCGGCCGATCTCGCGGTGTCCTTTCGAGCGCGAGAACCGTTTGCTGCTGACCGATGTGTACGTCTTCTGCCCGGAGCTGAGCGATCGCTTCCTGCCATTCGTGTGCGTGGATCCAGGACGGATGGTGAAGGAGCAACTGGACGCGGTGCGCGAGCTGGAGGCCGAGTTCCCGATCTATGGCGTGAAGGTCAACCCGGTGGCGTGCCAGAGCCCGGTAACCGAACTGCTCGGCCCAGGCGAGCCGTTGTTCGAGTTCTGCGCGGCGCGCAATTGGCCCGTGCTCTTTCACGTCGCGGTCAGCCAGGGCGAGGAGTTCTCACAGGCGGCCGATACTTTCCGAGTGATCGAGGCGCACCCCGAGCTGCGCTACTGTCTGGCCCACTGCATCGGCCTGCACGAAGGCTTCATCCGGCGGGCCGATGCGTCGCCTAACGTCTGGGTGGACACCTCGGCGCTCAAGATCCAGGTTGAGTTGGCCTATCAGCGCAGCCCGCTGATGGCGCTGCCGCCCGACGCGCTCCACGCAGACCTCTCCGATCATGTCGCGGTGATGCGCACGCTGGTCGAACGCTATCCGCGGACGATCGTCTGGGGCACCGATGCGCCGTTCCACAGCTACATTGACCGCCGGCTCCAGGGCGCAGGAACCTATGCGGAGTTCCGGCTGAAGGGCACGCACGAGCAGGAGGTGGCGGCCTGGCGCGGCCTGACGCCAGAACAGCAGCGCCATGTCAACCTGAACACCCTGGAGTTCTTGTTCGGGCCGACTGATCTCGCGTAGCTCACGCGACGTTCTTGATGCCTCGCAGCTCGCCGGTTTTGGCGGCCTGCAACACCGGCCCCATGTAGTCGTCCACCATCTCGGCCGTCATGGCCACGGGCATGTTCTCTAGCTTGCTCTTGAGTTGTGGGTTGCGGGCCGCAGCCAGCGCACGCGTGATGTGCTCGTCGCTGAAGCCGGGCACGTCGGCCAGCCGGGTGGGGAAGCCGACCGCGGCCGCAAACGCGATCATGGCCTCGGCGACAGCCAGGCCCAGGTCGCGGCCGGCCAGCTTCTCGATGTGCGCGGAAGTGTAGCCCGCCGCCCGGTAGATGTCGCCGACCATCCGCAGCGGCGTCTCGATGGCCGGCGCGAAGAAGACGGTCCAGTAGGGGTTCAGCATCCCGCAGGCGCGGCCGTGCGGCAGCACATCCACCAGCGAAAAGCTGGTCAGGTGCGCGCCGTTGGTGCCGCCAATCATGATGGCATAGCCGCCCAGATCGGTCGCCAGCCCAAGCGCCTCGCGTCCGAAACGATCGTGCGGCTCCGCGAGCACGGTCGGCAGGTAGTTGACGACCAGGCTGATGCCCGCGGCCCCGATGTCAGCCGCTCTCGCGTACTCTGGCTTGCCGACGGCCGAATAGAGCACCTCTAGCGCATGTGAGATGCCATCCAGCGCGCCATCGGCGGTGAGGGCGGCCGGCGCATCATACGTGACCGCGTAGTCGAACACTGGCCGCTGCGGCACGATAGCCGTGTCAACGATCAGCTTCTTCTGGCCGGCGGTCACGTCCGTGATGTTCGAGTACTTGGTCAGGTGCGCGGCCGAACTGGCTGCGGTCTGGATGGCCACGTGCGGCGTCAGCCTCTTGCCGCTGCGCTGCAACGCCTCCGTCACCAGCCCGGCGCCGAAATACCCCTCGATGTCGCCGCCTAATGTTCGCAGGACCTCGGCTGCCTTCACCGCATCGATGGTGCTGCCGCCGCCGAAACTGATGATCACGTCCGGATCGAGCGCCCTCAGTTCATCTGTGATGCGCGCCAGATCTTCGCGCGGGGCGTTGGGCGCAGCGCCGTTGATCTCGCCGGCAAGGGTTGCCTCGGCATCGCGCGCGCTTCTGCGAATGGCGTCCATATGGCTGGCGCAGCCGGGGAACTGGCAGCCAATCAAAGCGGCGCGGCGGCCGAGTCGTGCTACCGTCGCGCCCACCTGTGGCAGCACGCCCATGCCGTACAGATAGGTCCCAGCCTTGAAGTCGTGCAACAGCCGGCGGGCCTGGTCGAAATCCTTCATGCGTTCCTCCCTGTTTTTCTCATGCTTTGGGCAAGGTGAAGTAGAATCTCGCCCCTTCGCCTGGCCTGCTCTCCACCCAGATGCGGCCGCCATGACCCTCCACGATGTGGCGAGCAATCGCCAGGCCCAGGCCTGTTCCGCCCTTGCTGCGAGCGCGGTCCTGCTTATAGAAGCGCTCGAAAACGCGCAGCTTTTCCGCATCGGGGATGCCAGGGCCGGTGTCTGCCACGCAAATGCGCACATCCTCGTCGTCGGTGGGCTCGGCATAGATGCTGATGATGCCCCCTTCGGGCGAGAACTTGATGGCATTGTGCAAGAGATTGCCCAACACGCGGCGCACCTGGTGCTCGTCCATCAAGACCACCAGGCTATCTGGCACGAACAGGCTGATGTGCTGCTGCTTCAGATCAGCCTGCGGCGTCAGATGACGGACAACCTGATCCACGACAGCGATCAGCGACGAGGGGACCAGCTTCAGCAGCGCCTGGCCCGACTCGATCTGCGAAAGATCGAGGATCTCCTGGCTCAACTGGCTGAGCGTCTGCACCTGCTGGGAGATCTGGTCGAGGAGGCGCTGCGCCAGAGCGTGATCCTTGCTGCCGCCATCGCGCAGAGTCTGCGCGGCCAGGTCAATGTTGGCGAGGGGTGTGCGCAGCTCGTGGGAGATGTTGGCGACGAAGTCGCGGCGCGCGCGGCCGAGCCTTTGGAGTTCGCTGACATCCTGGATGACCACAGCAATGCCGCCGACCGTCTCCACCGGCGCGGCGCGAATCCGCAGCGTGCGACCGTTGACAGCAGCCTGACGCACGATGGGGCGATTGCCGCTGGTCGCATCCATCACGGCCTGGTTGAGCTCATAATCGCGCATCAGGCCGATGAAGGCGTGTCCAATGGCTGGCGCGCCAGCGTTGAACATCTCCCAGGCCGCCCGGTTGCCCCATATCACCTGGCGCTGGGCGTCCAGGATGAGCAACGCATCCAGCGCGGCCTCGCCCAGCGCGTTGCGTTGGGCGTCGGCCGCGGCCAGGGCGCTCTCGGCGTCGCGCTGCGCGGCCACGGCAAGCGCGGCCAGCGCCTGAGCGTGGGCTTCCGCGGCCAGCGCGCGGCGTCGCTGCCACAGGCTCACACCCAGGGCGATCACGGCCACGCACAGCAGCCCGAGCAACAGATACCCGAAACTGTTCATGTCTTGTCTTTTGGCTTCCCTGCGCCTAGCCCTCGAACCGATACCCGATGCCGCGCACCGTGCTGATGCGCTGCGGATTGGCGGGGTCCTGTTCGATCTTCTCGCGCAGCCAACGCACATGCACATCCACGGTTCGCGTGTCACCGTAGAAATCGTAGCCCCAGACGCGGGTGAGCAGCAGATCTCTGGAAAGCACGGCGCCCCGGTGTCGCATCAACTCGACCAGCAAGCTGAATTCTTTCGGGCTGAGCGTCAGATCTTCATCGGCCAGCGTCGCGCGACGGCTGACCAGGTCCAGTCGCAGATTGCCTGAGGCGACCTCTTCGCCGGTCCTGTCGGGTCGTGTCCGGCGCAGCAGCGCGCGGATGCGCGCCTGCAGCTCGCCCAGGCTGAAGGGCTTGGTCATGTAGTCGTCAGCGCCGCTCTCCAGCCCAACGATCTTGTCCAGCTCGCCAGTGCGCGCAGTCAGGACAAGGATTGGCACATCGGAAACCTGCCGCAGGCTGCGACAGACCGTCAGGCCATCCAGCTCAGGCAACATCAGGTCCAACACCACCAGATCGGGTGAGGTTGCCTGGGCCTGTTCGAGCGCCGACGCGCCGTCCCTGGCTGTGATGATGCGATAGCCGGCGTTCTGTAGATTCCACGCCAGCGTTTCGAGGAGCGTCGGCTCGTCATCTACGAGCAGGATTGTTTTGGGCATTTGTCCCATAACCCGACATGTCGCCGTAGGATAACGAGTTGCTAGAAAAACGGGCGGATCGGCGCGTTGGCCGACTCGCCCGTGGCATCCTTGACTGATTCTGCGCGTTCGCACGTGCCGGCTGATACTATCACACGAAGTTGGATCGCGTCAAGACCTGCGCGCCTGCTCAAAGCAGGAGATTGCTTCGGGGCAAAGGCGCACCTCGCAATGACCGGCGTTTTTGCGCTATCCCTGTGCAGTTATGCAGGCCGGTTGCAGACTGGCGGCCTCCAACCTCCGTATACCTCTTATCGTTCATAATTGCCGTTGCTGTCCAGGCGTGCTATAATCCGATCATAGATATGATCGGCATCATATTGCGGAGAATTGCATGGATCGGCGCGATATTCTGATGGCGCTGCCCGTCTTTGCTGGTCTGTCGGAGCGGGACTGGGAGAAGGTCTCTGACCTCTTCAGCGAGCGCCAGTATCAGAAAGATGACTACATCTTTCGGGAAGGAGAGGCGCCCGAGGCCCTGTTCATTATCAAGACTGGCAAGGTGAAGGTGCTCCGTCACTCGACCGACGGCAAGGACGTCGTGTTGCGGGTGTGCGGACCCGGGCAGATGTTGGGCACTGTGGCCGTCTTCGACGGCGGCGGCTATCCGGGCACAGCGCAGGTGATCGAAGCCTGCTCTGTGCTGATTATTGCGCGCAATGATTGTTTGACGCTGGTCAACCGCTATCCCATCTTTGCCTTGACTGTGATCACTGACCTGGGTACCCGGCTGCGCAGCTCAGCCGAGCAAATTCGCAGCCTGGCGGTGGAACGCGTGGAGCAACGCATCGCCCGCGTCCTGCTCAAGCTGGCCGAAAGCGCCGGGTCAGACGCGGCCGAAGGCCGCGTGATCGAGATGCCGTTGACTCGTCAGGATGTCGCCGATATGACCGGCACGACGGTCGAAACTGCGATTCGCGTCATGAGCAAGTTCCGGCGCAATGAGTTGATCCGCACGCGACGGGGAAAAGTGGTGTTGGTGAGCGTGGCGGCGCTGCAAGAGATCGCCGAGGCTCGCTAGGACAACCCGATTTCCATTTGACACCGGTCTGCCCTGATGCTACAATAGGTGTGCTTGCCGGTGAGCCGTCGCCCTGTGCAGTCTTGACTGCGCAGGGAGGAACTTCCCGACTCCCAGCCGGTCCCCTGGACAGGCAAGGCCGCCCCACGAAACAGTAAGTGGGGGCGCCCGTTGAGCAATCGCCGGGCGACTACAACCGCAACAGAAAGCATAACCGCCCGGGTAGTCGGATGGTGCGATAGTCGGATAGTTCATGATTACCAGACTAAGCGACTAAGGAACTACAGGACTAACCGGGTGAGGGCTGAAACGGTGGGGTAAGAGCCCACCAGTCTCGTCCCGCAAGGGCGGGAGCTAGGCGAGCGTGCGGCCGGGAGCAAGGTGAGTGGGCTGGGTGTTGGAGCCAGGCCGCGGGCGTCGCCCGACGCGCTGGCGCAGCATTCAGTCTCATCGCAGCGGCGCCAGTGCAGGCGGGTCACGCCCGCCCAACCAGGCGCAGCCGCCCTGTGCAGGCGCAGCCGTTCAGCCACACTCGTGGAAAACGGCGGCCGAGGCAGGGCGAGACAGATGACGGCAGCCCGTCAGGGTGCACAGAATCGGGAGTATGATCCGGCAAGCCAGTCTGATAGTCGTGCAGACGAATGATCGTATAGTCGGCCAACCGACTATGTGGCCAACCGACTACGTGGCTAACCGACTACGCGACTAACCGACCGACCGCGCCGACGTGGCGGAATGGCAGACGCGACAGACTTAGGATCTGTTGACCCACAGTCGTGGGGGTTCAAATCCCCCCGTCGGCATGGCCATTTTGGATTTTGGATTGCCGATCGGTCCAGAAATCGGGAACTCCGCGATCCAAAATCGCCAATCCGAAGTTTCCGCGGGCCCGTAGCCGAGCGGGAAGGCGCCTCCTTTGCACGGAGGAGATCGGCGGTTCGATTCCGCCCGGGTCCAACAATAGCCGTTTGCTGATTTTTGACAGGTTCGGCAAACTGAGTATAATGTCACGTGTTACTCAGAGCCACGCGGGTGTAGTTCAGTGGTAGAACGTCTCCTTGCCAAGGAGAAGGTCGTGGGTTCGAATCCCATCGCCCGCTTCCTCAGTGGATGGCTGATAGCAGATCGCTGTTAGCAGCCGGCTGAGCGCCCGGGGGCGCCGCCGTCCATTATCTGCCATCAGCCATTTGTTTTATCTGCCGAGGTAGCTCAGTTGGTAGAGCACGCGACTGAAAATTGCGGTGTCCCCAGTTCAAGTCTGGGCCTCGGCACCATAGCGTGATCCGGGCATTCGGGGGTCGTCTAATGGCAGGACCGGAGCCTTTGGAGCTCCTTGTCGGGGTTCGAATCCCTGCCCCCGAGCTGTGAAAGGGGCGCGGCAGAGCGTGTGACGACGTCTGTGCCTTTGTCTCGCCAATACGGTGGCCATAGCTCAATTGGCAGAGCATCTGGTTGTGGCCCAGAAGGCTGTGGGTTCAAGCCCCACTGGCCACCCTGTTCCTCCCTTCGCCCGGCGTCCCTGCGCGGAAGCCGGGCGTTTCTTTTCTGCTGAGTGATTGCCATGCAGCGTGTCCTGGTGCTCAACGCTACCTACGAACCCCTCAGCATCATCTCGGTGCAGCGCGCTATTGTCCTCTTGCTGAAGGAGAAGGCCGAGCTGATCGAGGCGACTGAGGAGCGATTGCACGCGTCTCGCACCTCGCTGCCTGTGCCGTTGGTGATTCGGCTGGTCTACTACGTTCGGCTGCCCCGCCAGGTGACCATGGCGCCGACGCGACGCACCGTCATGCTGCGCGATAATTTCACCTGCCAATACTGCGGCGCAGCGCCCGGCCGCCTGCACCTGACCCTGGATCATGTGCTGCCGAGCAGTCGCGGCGGCCAGATGGCATGGGACAACGTCGTGACTGCCTGCCGAACTTGCAACACGCGCAAGGGCGGCCGCACTCCGGATGAGGCCGGCATGGCCCTGCGCAAGCGGCCTGGACGCCCGCACTACCTGGCGTTTTTGTTGTTGGCCGAGGCTGGCCCGCGCGATATCTGGGGCAAGTATCTGTTGGGATGAGCAGCGCACGCCACTGGCCGGACAGGACTGGAGCCCAAAAACAAGATGAGGGACGGGGCTTTCACCCCGTCCCTCACCCTGTTTGGCACCGTAGCACTACCACAAAGACCGAGGTGATGCTACGGTGCCGCGTTTGGTACTACGTTCGTCCATGAGCATCACCTCCTCGGCAGTAGGATGGCAGGGGAGAGACTCTTTCGAGTCATCGGGGTTTATTATGGCAGGGAAGTTGCCATCTGTCAAATCGCCCCAACCCGACTCACGCAGCCCCAGCCGAGGTATTCGCCCGTGCATCGAGCAAACGCCATCTACCCGTTGACTTTCACCCCCGTGCTGCGCGACTACATCTGGGGCGGCCGCCGGCTGGCCACGTTGTACGGCCGATCGCTGCCGCCAGGCGCCATCGCGGAGAGTTGGGAGATCTCCGGCCATCCGGCTGGATCCACGGCCGCCGACGCGGGCTGGTGGGCCGGTCGGTCGCTGCCCGAGATCCTGGCCGAGCTGGGCCGCGACCTGGTGGGCGAACACGCTGACTGGTCGCTGGCCCGCGACCGCTTCCCCTTGTTGGTCAAGCTGCTCGACGCCAACCAGGATCTTTCGGTGCAGGTTCACCCCGATGATACCTATGCACTTGCCCATGAAGGCGGCGAGTTGGGCAAGACGGAGATGTGGTACGTCCTCCACGCGGAGCCGGGCGCGGAGCTGATCCATGGTCTGGCCGGCGGTGTGACAGCCGAGAGTCTTCGCGCGGCGCTGGCAGCCGGCCAGGTGGAGAAGGTGTTACGTCGGACGCCGATCGGCGCGGGCCAGGCTGTCAGCGTGCCGGCCGGCACGGTGCACGCGCTGCTGCGCGGCGTGGTCGTCGCGGAAATCCAGCAGAATTCCGACACGACCTACCGCGTCCACGATTGGGGGCGCCTGGCCGCAGACGGCAAGCCGCGAGCCTTGCACGTCGAGAAGGCGCTGGAAGTGATCGCCTTTGGCCAGCAGCCGCCGGCCATCGTCGCGCCGCGACCCCTCCACGACTGCGCCGACCTTGTGCGGTCAGAGCTGGCCCGGAACCGCTATTTTGTCGTGGAACGGGTGACGTTGGCGCGGGGGCAGGAATTCACCGGCGTGTGCGACGGGTCCACGCTGGAGATCTGGGGCTGTGTGGCGGGCGAGGCGGTGGTTGTCTGGGCTGGCGGCTCTGTTTCCTTGCCCGCGATCCGCTATGCGCTGCTGCCCGCGATCCTGGGCGAGTTCACGGTCTCTGCAAGTGCGATGGCTACGTGTCTGCGCGTCTACCTCCCGGCCGACGCGCCAGCCGAGTGAGGGCGGTCAACCCGGTTTCAGCACGACCACCGCCAGCGGCGGCAGCGTCATTTCGATCGAATACGGCTGGGTCTGCCATGCCAGGGGCTGAGCTGGCCAGCCGTGCTGATTGACGATCCCACCGCCGCCGTACCCCACAGCGTCGCTGTTGAGCGCCTCGTAGTAGGTTGCCAACGCGGGCGCGCCCACGCGATATCTCTCGCGCACGACCGGTGTGAAGTTCGCGACGACGATCAGCGAATTTCTGGGATTGCTGGCCTTCCGCATGAACGAAACGACGCTGTGTTCCCAGTCGTTCGGATCAATCCACTCGAAGCCGGTCCAGTCGAAGTCCTGCTCGTAGAGCGCCGGCTCTGACGTGTAGAGCCGGTTCAAGTCAGCTACCCAGCGCTGCAGCTCGCGATGCGGCGCCGCAGCGGCCGTCCCACCCTCTTCGTGCGTCAGATGCCAATCCAGGCTGCGATCCTCGCTCCACTCGCGCCACTGTCCGAAATCCTGCCCCATGAAGAGCAGCTTTTTGCCTGGGTGGGTCCACATGAATCCATAGTAGAGCCGCAGGTTGGCGAACTTCTGCCAGGGGTCGCCAGGCATCTTGTCCAGCATGGCCTTCTTCAGGTGGACGACCTCATCGTGCGAAATCGGCAGCACGAAGTTCTCGCTGAACGCATACATCAGCCCAAACGTGAGTTTCTGATGATGATACTTGCGATAGATCGGGTCCAGCGCGATGTAGTCGAGGGTGTCGTGCATCCAGCCCATGTTCCACTTGAAGGTGAAGCCCAGGCCCCCCAGATGGGTCGAGCGGCTGACCATGGGGAAGGAGGTGGACTCCTCGGCGATGGTCACCGCGCGGGGATGCTCGCGATGCACCACCTCGTTGAGCCTGCGCAGGAAGGCGATCGCCTCCAGGTTCTCGCGACCGCCGTACTCGTTGGGTATCCAGTCGGCGCGGCTGTAGTCGCGATAGAGCATCGACGCGACCGCATCAACGCGCAGGCCGTCAATGTGATACTTGTCTAGCCAGAAGAGCGCGCTGTTGACCAAAAACTGGTGCACCTCGCGCCGATTGTAGTTAAAAACCTTGGTGCCCCAGTCCTTGTGCTCGCCCAGGCGATCATCCGCGTACTCGTAGAGGGGCGTGCCGTCGAAAGCGATCAGGCCATGGCCGTCCTTGGGAAAGTGTCCAGGCGCCCAATCCAGGATGACGCCGATGCCGTTGCGGTGCAGGATGTCCACGAACGCCTGAAAGTCATCGGGGACGCCGAACCGGCTGGTGGCCGCGAAGTAACCAGTGACCTGATAGCCCCACGATGCATCTAACGGATGTTCGGTGATGGGGAGTAGCTCGACGTGGGTGTAGCCCTGCTGCTTGACATAATTGGCCAATCGCTCGGCCAAGTCGCGATAGGATAGATGGCCATTATTTTCGGGCGCTCGCATCCACGAGCCGAGGTGCACCTCGTAGATGGCCAGCGGCTGGCGGAGCGGATCCGCCCTGGCGCGTTGCGCGAGCCAGTCGGCGTCGCCCCAGCGATACTTGCCGATGTCCCAGACGATCGAGGCGGTCTGGGGGCGGCGCTCGCTGAAGAATGCCTGGGGGTCCGCTTTGCGCAAGAACCGGCCGTCGCGCGTCATGATCTCGTACTTGTAGAGCGTTCCTTCGCCCAGCCCGGGGATGAACAGCTCCCAGATGCCCGAAGAGCCGCGCACGCGCATCGGATGGCGCCGGCTATCCCATCCGTTGAAGTCGCCGATCACGCTCACGCGGCAGGCGTTGGGCGCCCACACGGCGAAGAAAACGCCGGTCACGCCGCCCAGCTCCATCGTGTGTGCGCCGAGTTTCTCGTAGGTGCGGAAGTGGTTGCCTTCGTTGAACAACTGGAGATCAAGGTCGCCCAGCACCGGCCAGAATGAGTAGGGGTCGAGGCCCTGGCTCTTGCGGCCGGCCTTGTCCAGAATGCGCAGCTCGTATTGAAAGAGACGGTCGCGGCCGTGGAACTGCGCTTCAAAGAAGTCGCTGCCTTCCAGCCGCGTCATCCTGCGGCCGGCCGGCAGGCGCGGCGCGCGTTGTCCGCGAGGCCGCGCTCCGGTGGCTGGCTCATGCGTCGTCTGAGCGTGTGGGTCGCTCTGCTCGACCACCCACACGCGCTCGGCCTGGGGCAGGAATGCGCGCACCGATACAGCCGGCCGGCCCCGCAGTGTCACAAGGTGTGCACCGAGCACCTGGAACGGATCATGGTGAGAGCCGCCGATGATCTTATCGAGTTGGTCTTGCGATACGGTGAAGCGCATTTCGTCCTCGCTCCTGCGTAACTCCTGTCAATGAAAGGCGCTTGAGTGCTAATCCACCCGCGCCATTCTAACCGGCTGGCCGCGAAAAGTCAACGACAGGTTGACGAATCGCGGCACTCCGCATACAATTGGTGCAGCGCGTTGCGCCTGTCGTGATCCGCGCTCACCCCACCTGTCGAGGGACGATCATGCACACGAAACCCTGGCGCTGGTACGATCACATCTCCATCAATCTCTTCTGGCTCGGCCTGAACATCCGCAATACCGCTGTCGGGTCGGTGTTTCTGCCCTACCTGGTGGACATGTTCGTGAGTGGAGAGGTCAAGAACACCGCGCTCGGCGCGATGCGAACCGCCGGACTGATCATCGCGATGCTGGCCCAGCCGGCGATGGGATTGCTGAGCGATCGCAATACCTCGCGTTTTGGCCGACGCCGGCCCTTCATCTTCATCGGGGTCCTGCTCGATCTGATCTTCCTGGCCGCGGTCGGCCTGGCAGGGAGTTACTGGGCGCTGCTCGCAGCAATCCTGCTGCTTCAGTTCTCATCTAACATCTCGCACGGCGCGCTGCAGGGCTTCATTCCCGACCTGGCGCCCGAAGATCAGCGCGGCCGGGCCTCGGGCGTCAAGGCGATCATGGAACTGCTGCCGCTGATCCTGGTCGGCTTTACTGTTGGCCAATTGGTGGGCGCGGGACAGTTGGGATGGGCCATCGTTGCGACCTGCGCAGGACTATTCGTCACCATGGTGTTGACGATGATCCTGGTGCGCGAGACGCCGCTGGCCGATCGGCCCACCACGCCGCTCGGACCTCCGCTGCTGCGCGTCCTGGGGATGCTCGCGGGGATCGGCATGGGCGCAGCCGCCGGGCTGATCGCCGGCGGATTGCTGGGCGGACTGACGGGGTTGATCGTGTGGCCGCTGGCCGGCGCCGGACCTGCCCGCGCATGGGGGGCGGGCGTGGGCGGGTTGGTCGCCATGGCGGCCGCGGTGGTCGTCGGCGTGTGGGCCGGCGCCCTGGCCACCCTGGGACCCGCCGCACGGCGACAATCGTCCTTCACCTGGTGGGTGGTCAATCGTCTGCTGTTCCTGGCTGCCGTGACCTCGATCCAGGGCTCCGCGCCCTATTTCCTGATGCACGCATTCAGCCTGACGCGCGAAGCTGCGGTCGCGACGGCCAGCCTGATGACCGCAGCGGCTGGCGTCTTCACGATCGTCACCGCGCTGCCCGCGGGCTGGCTGGCCGACCGCTTTGGACATCGGTTGTTGGTCAGCGTCAGCGGAGTGATCGCTGCTCTGGGGACATTCATCATGGTCAGCACCATGTGGTTTCCGAACCAGGCGCTGGTCTACTTGGCTGGCGGCGTCATCGGGCTGGCATCGGGCCTGTTCATGACGATCAACTGGGCGTTGGGCACGGAATTGGCGCCGGCGGCCGAGGCAGGGCGCTATCTGGGCGTGTCGAACCTGGCCGGCGCGGGCGCAGGGATGGTGGGCGCGGGCATTGGCGGCGTGCTGGCTGACTACCTCAACGCTTATCAGCCCGGCCTGGGCTACTTCGCGATCTTCTCGTGCTACGGAATCCTGCTCCTGCTCAGCGTGGTCAGCCTGGCCGGGGTGAAGCGTGGCAGATAGCCGTTCCCAGCGCGAACAGCGCCAGGATGGAGCGTCCTTCCCGATCTGGCGCACGCGGCTGCCGCTCCTGATCCTGCTGCTGGCAGGCGCGACGCTGCGCCTCTTCCGCCTGGGCGCACAAAGCCTGTGGTATGATGAGACGGTCAGCGTCTATCTCGCGGGCAGCGCACTGCCGGAGCTGATCCGTCACACCGCGGGTGACATCCATCCGCCCGGCTACTATGTCTTGCTGCGCGGCTGGCTGGTCGCCCTGGGTTATCCGACCGGCCATGCCGATCCGCACGGAATCGGGCTGGAGTTTGCGGCTGGTTTCTTCTCCCTCTTCTTCGGCGTTCTCCTGATCGCCCTGGCGCACGCCCTGGCGCGGCGGGTCGCGGGCGACCGGGCCGCGCTGGTCGCAGCCGGCCTGGTCGCATTCAGCCCCTACAACGTTTGGTACAGCCAGGAAGTGCGCATGTATACGCTGGGTGCTGGCTTGGGAGCCGTGGCCCTCTACGCCCTCCTCCGCGGCGTCTCTCCAACCTCCAATCTCCAACCTCCAACCTCCAACCTCCAATCACCAATCTCCTGGTGGGTCGTCTACGCCCTGGCTGCCGCTGCAGGGATGTACACGCTGTACTACTTCGCCTTTCTGCTGGCGGCGCTGAACGCTGGAGTGTTGGCGTGGCTGATTGCGCGCACGGCGAAGGCGCGGGCAGGCCGGCGTGATGATGGCCGGTCGCGCGCGAGCGCGGCCAGCGACAGAGGGTTGTGGTATCCATGGCTGGCCGCCAACTTGGCCGCGCTTCTTCTCTATGCGCCATGGCTGCCGATAGCCTATCGCCAGGCCGTGAACCCACCCGTTCCGCCCTGGCGGACCGCGACGGTGCTCTCGGCGGCCTTAACGGAGAGCTGGGCCGCGCTCAGCCTGGGGCAAAGCGCGCCAGCCTGGGCCTGGCCTGTGGTTCTGATCGTGTTGGCGGCCTACGCCGCGGGCCTGGTCACGCTCTGGCGGCGGCCGCGAGCGACCGATCATGGCGTGTCCAGCGCCAGCATCTTCTTGCTGGCGACCTTCGGCGCTCTGGGGTTGATTCTGCTCGCCTCAATCGTCACCCCGTTGTATCATGTCCGCTACGTGTTCACCTACAGCCCGGCTTTCTATGTCGTCCTGGCCGCGGGGCTGAACTGGTCGTGGGGCAGGTGGAGGCTGGTAGTGTGTTCCCTGATGGCTTGCTGGCTGGCGGCGTCAGGGTTCACCCTGCACGCCTTCTGGACTGCGCCCGCGGATCGCGCTGACGATCATCGGGCCGCGGTACGCTTTCTGCGTGACCGCTGGCGTCCGGGCGATGTGGCGCTGGTCAATGCCGGTTATGCCTATACCGCGCTGCTGACCTATTGGGATGGACCGGCAGCGTTCCGCGGCCGCCTCACCGCCGACCTGCCTGCGCCGGCCGCGAATGGCGGCCTGGTTGTCGTGACCACGGGTCACGTGGATGCCGCGGCCGGCCTGGGCTGGGCCGATCCCCGCTCCGATTTCTTCGCCATGCCAGCCGCGGCGGCTGAGACCCAGGTCGCCGCGCTGTTCGAACGGTTTGCGCGTATCTGGCACTATCGCATCTATGACACGGTGAACGATCCGGCCGGCCTGGTGCGGGGGTGGATGTCTGAGCGGGGGCAACTCTTCGACGAGCGCGTCTTCGACGGCGAGGCCAACATGCGGGTTCAGGGCTACTTGTGCAGGTCTGGCGTGGAGTGGCCGGCCGATCGGCCGGCCTATCGCTATGCGGCCGGTGTGACCGTCCAGCCCGAGCCGTTGCCGGTCGAGGTTGCAGCCGGGCAGACTCTCTATGCGGGGCTGCTCTGGCGGGCCGACGCAACGCCCGCGGCCGACATCGCGGTCTCGCTGCGACTGGTGGGGCCTGACGGCCGCACTTGGGCGCAGCCGCCAGATGAAAAACCCGCCGGCCCTCTCTTCCAGACGAGCCGCTGGCCGGCAGGCCAGGTTGTGCGGCAACCGATCGCCATGCCGATCGGCGTGGGCACGCCCCCAGGCGCTTACACCCTGGCGCTCCTGGTGTACGATCCAGCGACGGGCGCAGCCTGGCCGCCGCAGGAATACCACGAGCGACTGGTTGGGGTGCAGAATGGACTGAACCTGGGCCTGGTGAACATCGCCCGTGCTCGCAGCGATGAGCTTCGTCCGCCATTGGCGCGCTTCGGGCCGCTCGCGCTCGTCGAGGCGTCGTCTCCTGCGACCGCGGTGTCGCCGGGCGATGCCGTTCCGGTCGAGCTGTTGTGGCAGGCCGTCGAGCCGCCCCAAGAGCCGCTGGTGGTCGTCGTGCAACTGCTGGCGGCCGGCGATCGGCTCGTCGCCAACCTGGAAGAGGAACCGGCCGGAGGGCGCTATCCAACTCAACAGTGGGCGGCCGCCGAGCTCGTGCGAGATCATCACGCGCTGGGACTGCCGTCTGACCTCTCGCCAGGGACGTACCGGTTGATTGTCGGCGTCCATCGGGCAGGGGATCGAGTTCGGCTGAAGACCCGCGTCAGCCTGTCTGGAGAGAGAGACCACTTCCTGCTCAAGACGTTAACAGTGGAATGAAATCTGTGGTATAATATGATAGAACCCCTTACAGGAGGCAATTGACCCAGGATGGCAAACAGGGCACGCACATCCTTCGCTGACTACAAGGCCGACGGCGCGAATTGGATCACGTTGGCATCGGGCGAGTACTACCCCGATATTCTGCCGCTCGCATGTGAACTCTATAAACCGGTGTTACAAAGATCGCGGCAAGAAAGGCTACGACTTGACCGAGCGGTTCTTCACACTGTTTCGGTCGCAGTTTCCGAACATCCCTATCAGCGGGCCGGAGCGCGCAGGCAAGGACATCTTGATGAGTTCCATCTTTCGCGACTACCCAAGGCCCAACCGCCCTGTGGATTTTGTGATCCACAGTGCTGATCGCAGCGAAGTCCTGGCCATCGGATTAGCCCGTTATGATTCCGACCGCGGAGGCGCTCAAGAAGACGACCGGACAGGCGGCTATAAATCCTGCGCCGATGAAATCCTGAGTTATGCCCGCGAGCATGGTCTGAAGACCAAGCTAATCTTCATCAATGATGGGCCGGGACTTCTACTCGGTTCGATGTGGGATGACTATGCGTTCTTAGAGAGTAGTTGGCCAGGCAAGATCCTGGTTCTGACCTTGCGCATGGTTCCCGTGCGGCTTACGAGCGATTGGTTGTACTCATAGGATGGTCCTATGGCTACCGGTATTCCCAAGACACAAGCAGGAGGGCAGAACACTTCTTGCGGAGCTCATCAGATTGTGGATTGCCAGGAGGTCTTGCTCCACTACGCCGGAAAGCTCTCGGAGCCGGATGTGCTTGCGACGCCTCCCGCCCGAATCAAGGGGCTATGGCATGGCGCGGGCAAAAATCGGCTGTATTACGGAGACAATTTGCCCATCTTGGCGCATCTGCTGGAAGATTCTTGTGTTCGGAGTCATGTCAGACTCGTGTACATTGATCCGCCCTATTCCACGAGAAGCGTCTTCCAATCACGAGCACAGACTGACGCCTACGCTGATCTCCTTGCGGGCGCCCATTACGTGGAGTTTCTGAGGCAACGACTGATTCTGCTACGTGAGCTGTTGGCCGAGGATGGTTCGATCTACGTGCACCTTGACGAGAATATGGCCTTTCACATCAAGATCATCATGGATGAGATCTTCGGTCGCGCCAACTTCCGGAATTGGATCACGCGGAAGAAGTGCAACCCCAAGAACTACACTCGGAAAACCTATGGCAATATCGCGGATTACATCCTGTTCTATACCAAGTCAGGCAAGTACACTTGGAACCGTCCCTACGAAACCTGGACGGCCGAGCGGGCGGAGAAGGAATACGAGTACGTGGAGGAGCAAACAGGCCGGAGATACAAGAAGGTCCCACTTCACGCGCCAGGCGTGCGGCATGGTGCTACGGGCCAATCGTGGCGGGGCAAGCCACCGCCGCCGGGGAAGCACTGGCAGTTTCCCCCTGAAGTACTCGATGAGATGGATGCCAGAGGTGAAGTCTATTGGTCACCGAACGGAAACCCCAGGCGCAAGATCTACCTGGATGCCAGCGCGGGCGTTCCGGTACAAGACATCTGGCTGGATGTGCGAGACGCCCACAACCAGAACATCGAAGTCACAGGCTATCCCACCGAAAAGAACTCAGATCTGCTCAAACGCATCATCAGCGCGTCATCAGACGCGGGGGACATGGTCTTGGATTGTTTCTCAGGTTCAGGTACAACACTGGCCGTAGCTTCGCAGCTAGGACGCGCCTGGATCGGTATGGACAGTAGTGCAGTTGCCATCGCCACAACCCTGAGACGATTCTCTCATGGTCTGGAACGCATGGGGGACTTCGTTAGCAAGACTGTGGGTGCGGATTCTTCGGTGATGATGCCAACTTTATTTGACTTGCCTGAGCCTGAGTTACCTGCGTGGACGCCAATCCGAGATTTCGCCCTGTATACCAGTGGGTCCCACAATGGTGAGCTAGATAGTGCGCTGAGCGAATGGCTGGGTCAGCGGTAAAACACAGCGGGACGCGCGTTTCAGGCGCGTCCCGCCCATGATGCCTGGTCGTGCACCCTTTGTCGAACCTCGTCACTCGGCTTGCCGAGAGCCGCCGGCTCGGGCCAGGCTGCCCCGTGGCGCCCGAGGGTGACTACTTAGGGCTGCTACCTTCCGGTCCTGACCCGGTTCGCAGGCCCCCGCCGCACAGGACCCAACCCTCAACACCGGCTGCACCGACAGTCCCGCTGACCGCCGATCCTCGAAAGGGAATTCAACCCCGCTATAGCGGGTTGCGGGTACAGGGCACCGCTAGTTCCCCGTCTAGCACGACCGACCCTATCCTAACCGAAAGGGCGTTTTTTGTCAAAGGTCCAACTCAACCTTAACCTCGACCTCAACCTCGACCTCGACCTACGGCGTCATCGCTTCGGACGCATGTCCCACGAAGGGCTTCAACAGGTTGCTGAACTCCATCGGGAAGACGAACTTGGTGGCGGCGCCAGCGCCCAGAGCCTTGAGCGCGTCCAGGTATTGCAGGCTCATGGTCTTGCTGTCCACCTCCCGCGCAGCCTCGAAGATCTTCGTCAGCGCAGCCGAGTACCCTTCGGCGTTGAGGATCGCGGCCTGCCGCGCGCCCTCGGCCTCCAAGATCGCGGCCTGGCGGCCGCCTTCAGCGTTGAGGATCGCGGACTGCTTGGCGCCTTCCGCGTTCAGGATCGCGGCCTGCTTGGCGCCTTCGGCCACCTTGATCGAGGCCTCGCGCTTGCCGTCCGCCTCGGTGACCATGGCGCGGCGCTCGCGTTCTGCAGCCATCTGGCGGTTCATCGCCTGCTGAATCTCGCGCGGGGGCACGATCTCGCGGATTTCGACGCTGGTGACCTTGACGCCCCACCGCTCGGTTACCTCATCCAGCTTGGCGCGCAGGATCTGGTTGATCTGCTCGCGCTTGGCCAGCACATCGTCCAGCGGAATGTCGCCGATGACCGCGCGCAGCGTAGTCGTCGCGATGCCCTGCGATGCGCCGGCGAAATCACGCACCTTCAAGACGCTCAACCCAGGATCCACCACCTTCCAATAGATCAGGAAGTCAATGTCAATCGGCGCGTTGTCCTGTGTGATACAGGTCTGGCTGGGGATTTCCAGGAAATCCTCGCGTAAGTTGGCTCTCACTGCCTGGTCAATGACGGGCCACAGCCAGATGAGACCCGGCCCCCGCTCGCCGATGAACCGGCCCAGCCGGAACACAACCAGTCGCTCATAATCGCGCACGATGCGCAGCGGCCGGAACGCGGCCAGGAAGAAGAGGAACAGCAACACTGCCACGAGCAACAGGATCAGGACTGCTTCCATAGGTATGAGACTCCTTTCAAGGTGTTATGGTATCGGCTCGACCTTCAGTGTCAGGCCCTCCGCGCCGATCACGCGGACGGCCGTGCCCTGGCCGATTTCAGCCTGGCCCACTACACGCGCGCTCCACTCCTCCCCCTCCAGGTGGACCACGCCGGTGGGCTGCAGGTCATGCTTGACCGTGCCGGTCTTGCCGATCAGCAGGTGACGGCCCATGACCGGCGGGATGAGATGAGCCTTGATCGCGGCTGACACTCCCAGAAGGAAAAAGGCCCCCACGCCAGCCGTGGTTCCCACGATCGTCCAGGGGTTGAGGCGCAGACCTGTCTCG
>VGOD01000032.1 GCA_016876015.1 Chloroflexota bacterium | reverse complement strand
CGGGCAGCGGGGAGTGGGCCGCCAGCAATGCCTGACTAGAAATCATAGCGCGACCTCTCATGAATAACCCTCTGGCGAATAGAATGCGGTGGTCTCTCGACCCTGTACGTCTCATTTGCCCTCCGCTCTCTCGCGGTTTATACTAGCCTTGCAGCCATCCTGTCAAATCAAGGAGCACCGCAATGATCCTCGGCCTCGCCTGTTATCTGAACCACGACCGCTCGGCCGTGCGCGTCCGTCTGGCGGCCGCGGGCATGGAGCTGCTCAGCGGCCGCGGCGTAGCGGGCAGCATCGAAATCCCAGGCGATGGCGTGGCGATAGTGAACGAGACGCAGGCGGCGATTGACATGCTCTTGAGCGAAATCTGAGGCGGTGCATGGCCAGCAAAGACCCCCAACGTCCCAACATCCTCTTCGTGCTCACCGACGACCAGGGCGCGTGGGCCCTGACCGCGGCAGGGAACGACGAGATCATCACGCCCAACCTGGATCGCCTGGCCGCTTCCGGCATCCGCTTCGAGAACTTCTTCTGCGCGTCGCCGGTCTGCTCGCCGGCGCGCGCCTCGATCTTGACCGGCCGGATTCCCTCGCAACACGGGGTCCACGATTGGATTCGCAAGGGCAATCTGAACGCCCTCAGCGCCCAGCATGGCTGGGATGACGACCGCGCCATCGAGTATCTGAAGGAGATGCGCGGCTACACGGACGCGCTGGCAGAGGCCGGCTACGTCTGTGGCATCAGCGGCAAGTGGCATCTGGGCGATAGCCTGACGCCGCAGAAAGGATTCACCTACTGGAACATATTCCCCTGGGGCGGCGGCGACTACTACAACGCCTTTCTGATCCGGGACGGCAAGCTTGAGCAGGACTCGCGCTACCTGACCGATGTCATCACCGAGGGCGGGCTGGAGTTCCTGGACGCCCAACGGCAGTCGGACGCGGCGTTCTACCTCAGCGTCCACTACACCGCGCCGCACTCACCGTGGGGACGCGGCCAGCATCCTGATGACCTGGTCGCGCTCTACGCCGATTGCCCTTTCGACACCTGCCCGGTCGTGCCTGGCGGCCACCCGTGGCAGATCAACAGCGCGCCGCGCGGGGCCGGCGCGAAGCGCCGCGAGCTGCTCAGCGGCTACTACGCCGCGATCACCGGCGTGGACCGCGGGATGGGGCAGCTCCTGGCAAAGCTGGATGAGCTTGGCGTGCGCGAGAACACGCTTGTCATCTTCACCAGCGATAACGGCATGAACATGGGCCACCACGGCATCTGGGGCAAGGGCAACGGCACCTTCCCCCTGAACATGTACGACACGTCGGTGAAGGCGCCGATGCTGATGGCGCGGCCGAGTCATGTTCCGGCAGGCGCAGTCTGTCGCGATCTGCTCAGCCAGTACGACCTTCTGCCGACGCTGCTCGACTACACCGGGTTGCTCGATCCTGGGCTGGCCGGCCCGGTTCGACAGGCTCATCGCCCTTACCAGGCAAGCCAGCCGACCCAGTCGAACCGGCCGGCAGGCTTCGACCTCGACGGTCTGCCCGGTCGCAGCTTTGCGCCGCTGCTGCGGGGTCAGACGCTGCCCGGCTGCGAGCACGTCGTCGTTTTCGATGAGTACGGCCCCGTGCGCATGATCCGCACGACCGGGTGGAAGTACATCCATCGCTATCCCTACGGCCCTCACGAGCTCTACGACCTGGTCAACGATCCACAGGAAGAGCGCAACCTGGCGATCGTTCCTGAACAGCAGGATCGCTGCGCGGAGTTAGAAGCTGAGCTGGAGGCCTGGTTCGTACGCTATGCCGACCCCCGCCTCGATGGCGCGAAGGAACCGGTCACCGGCAAGGGCCAGATCGCGCTGGCGGGAGTTGCGGGCCAGGGCCGCAAGGCATTCAGCGATGATTGGTGGTACATTGACGAGCACAGCCAGCGCCGCGACGATCGGCGCTGGTTCTACAATCTGGGGTAGGGGTACGGCCTTGCGCCTGCCCACCGGGACTCACGCAAAGGCGCAAAGAACGCCAAGAAAGCCCTTTGCGACTTTGCGGCTTTGCGTGAGATTCTTGCCTGTTGGAGGAATTTGACTGGTAAGATACCGACAGTGAGGAGAACTGCATGAGTAAGTTCGCGTTGTCTACAGGTCACACGGCCAACTCCATCACCGTCTTGCCCATGCGCCAGCGCGCCGAGGTGACGAACCGTCTTCTGCGCCAACGGCTCGAGACGATCCTGCCGGTCGCCATGCGTGAGGCGGGCCTGGACATGTGGCTGATCCTCTGCCAGGAGGACGATCTCGATCCTGTGTACACCACCTTGACGCCGATGGACACCTGGCATCCAATCCTCCAGGCGCTGGTGTTCTACGATCGCAGCGCGGAAGCCGGCGTCGAGCGCATCAACATCTCTGGCACGAACACGCACGATCTCTACGATCGGCCCTATCGCGGCCAACTGGAGCGCGAGCAGTGGCCGCTGTTGTGCAAGATCGTCGAGGAGCGTGATCCGCAGCGCATCGGCATCAACATCGGGTCTACGCAGTGGGCAGCCGGCGGCCTGACGCACAACCTCTATCAGCAGTTGACCGCAAAACTGCCCCCCAGATACGTAGAACGCCTGACGTCGGCCGAGCCGTTGGCGACTCGCTGGCTGGCGACCCTGACCCCGGACGAGATCGTCCTTTTCGAGCATGTCGTCGGCGTGGCCCATCGCCTGATCGCCGAGTGCTATAGCCGGCAGGCCATCGTGCCGGGCGTGACCACGACGAACGACCTGGTCTGGCATTACTGGCAACGCTGCGCTGATCTGGGCCTGGAACCGAGCTTCAAGCCCTTCTTCAATCTGATTCGCAGCGACGCTGCACGCCATCAGTATGGGCCAGACGACCAGGTGATCCGGCCGGGCGACTTCATCCATTGCGACGTGGGCATCCGCTATCTGCGCCTGAACTCCGATCATCAGCAGTGGGCCTATGTGTTGGCGGGTGGCGAGCGCGATGCGCCCCCGGGCATGAAGGCGCTGATGGCGGCCACGGGCCGGCTGCAAGACATCTTCATGGCCGAGTTTCGCCGCGGGCTGACCGGCAACCAACTGCTGAAGAATATCCTGGAGCGCGCGCGGGCAGAAGGCGTGCCAAACCCCAAGGTCTATTCGCACTCCCTCGGCCATTTCCTGCACGAACCTGGTCCGTTGATCGGGCTGCCGTGGGAGCAGGAAGCCTGTCCGGGCCGCGGCGATGTCGCGCTGGAGTTCAACGAGGCGTTCACCATGGAGCTATCGGCCGCGGAGCCGATCGCCGAATGGAACGGCCAGGAAGTCCGGCTGGGGCTGGAAGAGGACGTGGTGTTCACCGAAGCCGGGTGCCGGCCGCTGGACGGCCGGCAAACCGGGTTCTATCTGATATAGCAAGAGGCTACAACATGGAAGACACATCATTGGCGTTCCTGAAGGAGCTGGTGGAGGCCCCGAGTCCATCGGGATTCGAGCAGCCGGCCCAGAGAGTGTGGCGAGACTACATGGCGCGCTACGCCGAGCGGGTCGCCACCGACGTACACGGCAATTGCATCGCCGCGCTGCACGAAGGCGGTCCGACGCGCATCTTGCTGGCGGGCCACGTTGACGAGTTGGGCTTCATGGTCAACTACATCAACGACGAGGGCTTCATCTTCTTCAGGACCATCGGCGGCTTCGATCTCAACATCATCCCCGGCCGCCGCGTCCGCATCCACACGCGCAATGGCCCCGTGCCCGGCGTCACCGGCAAGAAGGCCATCCACGTGATGACCGAGGAGGATCGCAAGAAGAAGGCGGAGATCGAAGACTTGTGGATTGACATCGGTGTCAAAGATCGCAAGGAGGCCGAGTCGCTGGTGCGGGTGGGCGATCCGGTCACCTATGCCGAGGGCTTCGAGATCATGCGCGGCCAGGTAGCCGCCTCGCGCGGGTTCGACGACAAGGCCGGCAGCTTTGCGGTGGGCGAGGTGTTACGCCTGCTGGCCGGCAAGACATTCGATGCGGCTGTCTATGCAGTCTCGACGGTGCAAGAGGAGGTGGGGTTGCGGGGCGCGCGCACCAGCGCCTTCGGCATAGACCCCAAGATCGGCGTGGCGGTGGATGTGAGCCATGCAAGCGATCATCCGCACATCGAGCGCAAGCGCGTGGGTGGCATTCGGCTGGGCGCCGGCCCGGCGATCGCGCGCGGGCCCAACATCAACCCGGTGGTCGAGCGCATGTTGATCGAGGCGGCCGAGGCGGAGGGCATCCCCTACCAGCTCGAGGCGGCGCCGGGCGGCACTGGCACCGACGCCAACGCCATCCAGTTGACGCGCGCGGGGGTCGCCACCGGGCTGGTGAGCATCCCATTGCGCTACATGCACACCGCGGCCGAGATCCTCTCGCTAGAGGACCTGGCCAACGTCTCGCGGCTGTTGGCCGCGTTCATCCAGCGCGTCAAGGATGATACCGACTTCACGCCGTGACGCCGAAAGACCCTAAGGGTCTCTGAGACCCTTAGGGTCTGGTTCGTCAATCCTCTGCCAACAGGAACACGTTGTTCAGCACCTTGAAACTCAGCCGGCTGGCGAGGGTCGGTGAGTAAGTCTCCTGTAGAGGCCGGATGACGATCCCCTCGCGCTGGTTGGATGTGCCCGGATAGACCCCCTGGGCCATGACCAGCAGCTCTTCCAGCGAGCCGTCGAAGGCCTCCCAGCGCCGCGCTTCAGGCACGACCGGCAAGCCGAGCGACTGCGCGAAGGCCCTGGTCTGCTCGTGGTCGAAGTAGCGGCTTTCGGGGATGCTCCACACGTTGAACACGAAGCCGTCCACTCCCCGAATGCCCAGGCGGTTCTTTTGGATCCCCTCACCGCACGCCTCGAACTGCACCGCGTAGCCTTCGGGCAGCCGTTCGACAAGATCGTACTTGCGCGCGACCTTCCAGAAGGCGTTCTCCGCGGTCTCCTTCAACTCCAGGTTGCGCGAACAGACGCCGAAGTGGTCTTGCCACCGATAGACCGTGCCGCTGGAGCCGTCGCACTTCACGGTTGCGACGGCCGGCAGACCGCGCAGCTCGTCCAACACGGCCGGATATGCTTGCACCCGCGGCTCATCGGTCTTGGGGATGAAGCCGGGGAAATGGCCGAGCGCATCCCCGCCGACCGAGACCGGCTCTGGCGGGACGTACTGCTGGATGCCCAGCGCGTCGGTGATGTCCAGCCCGCTGGCCAATGGCAGACCCGCGAGTTCCGGGAACTTGGACAGCGGCAGCGCCAGGCCCTGCGACCACACGCCGCGCAGCCGTATCGTGCGCACCCGCCCCTTGCGCGCGGCCATGAACGCAAACCGCTCCTGCGTCACATCCACCAGGCTGTCCACTTCCAGGAACACCGCGAAATCGCCGACGCTGAAGCCGTCATCTTTGGCCACCACACACTGCCAGCCGACATCCTGAAAGCGCGCCAACACGATGCGATCGGCGTTGGGGATCGGTTCCAGCTCTCGGATGACCTGAATCGTTGCAAGTTTGCGCATATAGCCCTCCTATTAAGTAACAGGACTTACGCAGTATGGGACGGGGAGCAGCCACGAATGACACGAATTAGCACGAATTCTCAGGTCTTTTCGTGTCAATTCGTGAAATTCGTGGCCGAAAATCGGGCTAACTGCGTAACTCCTGTAAGTAAGCGGCGCAAGTCAGGCGCGCGCGGAATGCTTCGACCGCCTTCTTGGCCGCGCGAATGTGCTGCGGCGATGTGCCGCAGCAGCCGCCCACCAGCGTTGCGCCCGCCTCGAGACACGCCGCGATCCCCTGTCCGAACGCCTCCGGCGTCATGTCGAAGATCGTCTGGCCGTTGATCAGCTTCGGCCGGCCGGCGTTCGGCTGCGCCAGGATCGGCAGAGTCACAGCATCCCGCATCGTGGCAACGATGATGGCTGTTTCGTCGGGAGTGAGATCGCCGCAGTTGGCGCCGACGGCCGCCGCGCCCGCCCCGGCCAGGGCGATGGCCGCGTCGCGCGCGGAATCGCCCATCACCGTGCGCCCGCCGCGCCGCGTGGTCTGAAATGCCAGCGAGACCAGCACGGGCAGGTCTGCCACCGCGCGACAGGCGCGCACCGCGCACAGCGCCTCGCGCAGGTCAATCATCGTCTCGACGATGAAGCCATCCACGCCCCCGGTCAGCAGGCAGACGGCCTGCTCCCGGAACGTTTCGTAGAACTGCGCCTCGGCATACTCGCCAAAGGGCGCGAGCATCTGTCCCGTCGCGCTGAGGTCGCCCAACACATACTGTCCTGGACCGGCCGCGGCCCTGGCCAGTTGCGCGGCGGCCAGGTTCACCTCCTCCACGTCCACACCGACGCCATGTGTCTCGATGTAGATCCGGTTCATGGTCAACGTGTTGGTGATCAAGATGTCGCAGCCGGTCGCGGCGTAGGCCCGGTGAACCGCCAGGACCTGGTCGGGGTGGTGGACGCTGTTCTGGCCGCCCATGCTCAGACCCGCGACGGCCAGTTGGGTACCCATAGCGCCATCCAGCAGGATCGCCTGGCGATCATCCAGCCATTGCGTGACGGTCATATGTGGACCTCCGGAATCAGCTCATTGGAACCAGACGAGGGTGCGCTCATTGATCTTCCAGGCGCCGGCTGTCTTCGTCATCAAGACTACGAACCCTGCGCCGACGCCGCAGGAGGAGGTCTCGAAGTAGATGACGGCCTTGTCCCTGGCCTTGTTGAAACCGGGCCGCGAGAAGGTCGCCACCCCGTAGCTGTCGCCGTACTTCGCCTGAAAGGCGTCGGCGCAGCTCTGCTCCCGGACGCCCGGCGAGAACTGGCTGCGCTCCTGCTGATTCAGCAGGACGTAGTCGAAGCTCAACCGCAAGCGCGACTCGATGGCGCGCGGCTGAGTGTTCCTGGACCGCATGTCCGCGCTCATGTCAGACGTGATGGCCGGCGTCTGCTTCGCCGCATAGTCCAACATCCGGCCGAATTCCTCCTGGCTGCCGCGCACCGCGGTGCGATCGCTAACCACCACGCGCTTAACCGGCGCGCCGCGGCCGAATTGCCAGCTTGTCTCCAGCAAGGCGCTGAAGACCGCGTATTCCTCGACCGCCGTATCCTTTGCCGAGCTGCGCGACCCGCAGGCGGTCGCTGCCAACACGATAACTGCCAACACGAGTAGATGGCGCATCCTCATCTCCTTCCTCAACACAACGACATTACGATTTTACCACGCTCCTGCGCGTGGGCCAAGATCGCACTTTCCCCCGCGACCACGCCCAGACCCAACGGCGGATTAGACGCCCTCAGATATTGGTGGTACAATCGGGATAGCAAAGAGTACGATTTTCAGTACAGGAACCCTTCATGTCATTGCGAGCCAGAATTTCGTTGAGCCTCCTGTTGATGCTGGCCTTCAGCGTGGCGCTGAACTTCGGCATGTTGCGCCTGGTGGTGCAGCGCAGCCTGGGTCAGCTAGAGCGCGACATGGCGATGCGCAGCCTCACCCGCTGCACCGAAGCGATTCACAGCGAAGTCCGGCATCTCGATACTTTCGTCCTCGACTGGGCCAACTGGGATGACACCTACGCCTTCGTACATGGCCGTGGCGAGGAGTATGCGGCGGCGAATCTGCTGCCGCAAACCTTCCGCAATGCCGGCATCAACCTGATCTACATCGTGGATTCGGCCGGCCAGGTCGTCTGGGGCCAGGCGCGCGATCTGTCCACAGGAGAGGAGATCAGCCTGCGCGAGTTCGCGGGCGAGGCCTGGCCGCCAACACATCCATTCCTGGCAGGCCCGGCCGCGGGCCTGTTCCCCACCGCGCGCGACCCGCTGCTGATCGCCGCGCGGCCGATCCTGACCAGTGCGGGCGAAGGCCCCAGCCGCGGCGCGCTGATCATGGGCCGCTTCCTCGACGAAGCCTCGGTTCAGCATCTTGGCGAGCAGACGCAGACGGAGCTGTCCGCCTGGCCGGTTGTCCGTACCGCGCGCGGTTTGAAGCTGGCCGATCAATCGCTGGTGGAGCATGACGCGGCAGCGAGCCAACAGGCGATCCTCGACCAACTCAGCTCAGGCGAGCCGATCGCGATGCACGAGCAAAGCGATGCGCTGTTATGGATTTACACGCTCGTGCCCGACATCCAGGGAGAGCCGGTGCTCCTGCTGCGCGCCGGCATGGCCCGGCCGATCAACGTGGCAGGGATCGTCGTGGGGCGCTATGCCCTGCTTTCGATCGTCGCCATTGGCATCGTTCTCACCTTGCTGACCCTCTGGCTGCTTCAGCGCGGGGTAACGCGGCCGCTCACTGCGCTCACTCGCCACGCGGCGGCCGTCGGGCAGACGGGCGACCTGTCCGCGCGCTTGGAGCTGCGCCGCCGCGATGAGCTCGGAGTACTGGCCCGCGCATTCGACCGTATGCTCGCGGCGTTGCAGCAGAGCAGGGCTGAGCTGCAGCGCGCCAACGCCGTTCTGCAGGCCGAAGTCAACGAGCGCAAGCGCACTGAGCAGCGGCTGGAACGTTCCTTAGTCGAGTTGGCGGTCTTGTTCGAGGCCAGCCGTGCATTCAGCCAGCTCCTTAGCCCAGAGGCCGTGGGGCAAGAGATTATCGCAACGATCGAGAGGTTGATGTCCTGGCAGCGTGGTTCGATCTGGCTCCGCAGCGACGCGAACAACGAACTGCGTCTGTTGGCGCACAGCCACCTGGGATTGCCGGCCGACGCGCTTCAGGCGGAGCTGGCGCAGGTGCGCGGGATGGTGGCCAGGTTGGGAGATGGCATCTCGGGGTGGGTGGCGCTGCACGGGGAAGCAGTGCGCACGGGGAACGTCAAGGCTGACCCGCGATACATCGAGGCTGATCCGCGGATGCAGTCTGAGTTGTGCGTGCCGCTCAAGGTCGGCGGCCGCGTCATCGGCGCGCTCAACATGGAGAGCCCGCAACCGGACGCCTTCAGCGAGCACGATGAACAATTGTCGACGATAGTGGCCGTCTCGGCCGCGGTCGCCATCGAGAACGCACGCCTGTATCAGGCTCTGCAAGATCACGCGAGCCGTCTGGAGGAGACGGTGGCGCGACGCACGGCCGAACTGATGCAGCGCGAGGCCGCGTTGCGCGCGGCCAACGAGAAGCTGAAGGAGCTGGACCGGCTCAAGAACCAGTTCGTCTCGAACGTCTCCCACGAGCTGCGCACCCCGCTCGCCAACATCATCGCCTACCTCTACCTGCTGGAGGAGGGCAAACCAGAGAAGTTCAAGCAATACGTGGCGACCCTCAACCGCGAGGCCAATCTCCTCCAGCAACTCATCGAGGACCTGCTCCTGCTTTCGCGGCTCGATCTGGACAGGGCGCACCCCAGTCTCTCAGTGTTGGACATCAACGAGGTCGTGTCGCGGCTGGCGAACGATCGCAGTCTCTTGATCGAGAAGCGAGGCTTATCGTTGCAGACCGAGCTATCCCCTGGCCGGTTGTTGGCGCGTGCGGACAGCAAGATGTTGCTTCAGATCATCACCAACCTGATGACCAATGCGATGAACTTCACGCCGGCCGGCGGGACCATCACGCTGACCACAGGAATGCGAGACGGCCCCCCACACGTCGGCCAACATGCCGCGGTTCGCTCTGCGCCAGAGGGGAAGAACGGCCATTGGGCCGTGGTCTCCGTCAGCGACACAGGCCCTGGCATCTCGCCGGAGGACCTGGCGCACCTCTTCGAGCGTTTCTACCGCGGTGATGCGGCGCGGCAGAGCAGTGTGCCCGGCACAGGGCTGGGGTTAGCCATCTGTAAGGAACTGGCAGACCGGCTTGACGCCACGGTCACGGTGCAGAGCCAGGTCGGTCAGGGCAGCACCTTCTCGGTGTGGCTGCCGGTCGGAGAGAAACCGCTGTCCTGAAAAGCGCCGCCCGCCGCTCCGGTCTCGTTCGGGGGACCTCGGCCAACGGAGGGACGGGTCTCAACGCGCCAGCCGGCGATGGACCAGGCGGTGCGGCGTGTCGGCCGCGATGCCCAGCCGCCGCCGACGATCGGCCTCGTAGTCGGCGCAATTGCCCACGAACCAGCGCACCGTCCCGTCCTCCTCGAAGGCCAGGATGTGGGTACAGACGCGGTCGAGGAACCAGCGGTCGTGGCTGACGATGATCGCGCTGCCGCCGAAGTCCTCCAGCGCCTCTTCCAGCGCCCGCAGCGTGTTCACGTCAAGATCGTTGGTCGGCTCATCGAGCAGGAGCACGTTGGCGCCTCCCTTCAGCACCTTTGCCAGGTGCACCCGGTTGCGCTCGCCGCCAGAGAGCGCGGCCACTCGTTTCTGCTGGTCCGCGCCGAGGAAGTTGAACCCCGCCACGTATGCGCGCGAGCTGATCCGCCGGTTGCCGAGGACAAGGGTCTCCTCGCCCGCCGATATCTCCTCCCACACGGTCTTGTCGCCGTCCAACGTGTCGCGGCTCTGATCCACGTAACCCAGCGTGACTGTCTGGCCCAGCGTGAGCCGGCCGGTCGTCGGCTGCTCTTGCCCCGTGATGAGCCTGAGCAGCGTGGTCTTGCCGGCGCCGTTGGGGCCGATCACCCCGACGATGGCGCCAGGCGGCATCTCGAAGCTGAGCCGCTCGAACAAGAGGCGGTCGCCATACGCTTGGGACACGTCTTGGCACTCGATGACGACATCGCCCAACCGCGGTCCAGGCGGGATGTAGATCTGCATCTCTTCGCGGCGCTGCTCGGTCTCCTGGCTCAACAGCTTCTCATACGCGGTGTAACGCGCCCGCCCTTTCGACTGCCGCGCCTTGGGCGACATGCGGATCCATTCCAGCTCGCGTTCCAGCGTGCGAATCCGCTTGAGATCAGCCTTCTCTTCGCGGCGGAGTCGCTCTTGCTTCTGTTCCAGCCACGACGAGTAGTTGCCGCGCCACGGGATGCCGTAGCCGCGATCCAGCTCCAGGATCCAGCCGGCCACGTTGTCCAGGAAGTAGCGGTCATGGGTCACCGCGATCACCGTGCCCTTGTAGCCTTGCAGATAGCGCTCCAGCCAGGCGACCGATTCCGCATCGAGGTGGTTGGTCGGCTCGTCCAACAGCAGAATGTCTGGCTCGGTGAGAAGCAGCCGGCAGAGCGCCACCCGGCGGCGCTCCCCGCCAGAGAGGATGCTGACGGGCGTGTCGGGAGGCGGACACCGCAAGGCATCCATGGCCTGCTCCAGGCGGTTCTCCAGGTTCCAGGCGTCGTGTTTGTCCAGCTCTTCCTGCAGACGACCCTGTTCCTCGATCAGGCTGTCGAAGTCGGCGTCAGGTTCGCTGAATCGCTCCCCGATCGCGTCGTACCGGCGGAGCAGATCTACGATCGGCTGCACCGCCTCTTCTACGACCTGGCGCACGGTCTTGCCGGGATCCAGTTGCGGCTCCTGTTCCAGCAGGCCGCGCGTGTAGCCCTTCGACAGCATCGTCTCGCCCACGTAGCCGTCGTCCACGCCGGCCATGATGCGCAGCAGGGTGCTCTTGCCCGCGCCGTTGAGGCCCAAGACGCCGATCTTGGCGCCGTAGAAGAAGCCCAGGGAGATATCGCGCAACACCTGCCGGCCGGGCGGATGGACGCGGCCGACGCGCACCATGGAGTAGATGACTTGTTGAGTTTCAGGCATGAAAGACCTCTATGAATAGTGAATGACGGCGGGCAGCTCACTCCTGCCCTCTGACTCCTGCGCCAGGAGCCGCTGCGCCTGCAGCCAGACCTGGTCGAACATGGCGGGGGTCAGGCGGCCGGTTTGCGTGTTCTGCCGGCTCGGATGATAAGACGCGACCAGCCAGCGGCCGCCGGCCAGGGGGTAGGTCGCGGTATGAGCGAAAGCGGGCATGGCTGATTGAGCAGGGAAAAGGCGCAGCGCGGCATCGAAGGCGATCCGCCCCAGCGCGACGACGACCCGCAGGCCGGTCAGCAATGCTATCTCCTCTTCCAGAAACGGTTGGCAGGCCGCCATCTCGGTCGGCAGCGGCTTGTTGTCTGGCGGCGCGCAGCGGCAGACCGCGCTGATGAAGGCGTCGCGCAGGGTCAAGCCATCATCACGATGCGTCGAGGTCGGCTGGTTGGCCATGCCGGCCCGATGCAGCGCTGCGCACAGGAAATCGCCGGAGCTGTCGCCGGTGAACATGCGGCCAGTGCGGTTTGCGCCATGCGCGGCAGGCGCCAGGCCGATGATGATCATGCGGGCGTTCGGGTCGCCGAAACCAGTCACCGGCCGGCCCCAATAGGTTTCTTCACGATATGCGCGGCGCTTGTCGCGCGCAACCTGCCCGCGCCACGCGACCAGGCGCGGGCAGGTGCAGCAGGAGATGATGTCCGATTCCAGGGTTTGCCAGTCTTTCATCAGGATGGAGCTCGTCGAGTTCTGTCGCGGTCCTGAGCGTATTTTACGCCAACAGGTGGTTTGCCCCAAAACTCCCGCGACAGAGAACAGCCGAAGATCTCGCAGTATCTCGTGCAAAGCCCCCCTGTCTGCACGTTTGACAACCCGGCAAAAAACCCTATAATCCCGATCACCCGCCTTGCCAATCCCTCGTGGAGGAACGAACATGGACTATCGCCTTTTCGATGCCTATGTGGATGCGCACGCTGACGAGTTCGTGCAGCAATTGGTCGAGCTCTGTCGCGTGCCCAGCGTGGCGGCCGAGGGCGGGCCGGCGCTGGCCCAGGCCGCGGACCGCGTCCTGGAGCTGTGCCGACAGACCGGCCTGGACGCGCAGCTTGCACCGACCGGGGGCGCCGCGGCTGTGGTCCTGGGCCACATCGGACAAGGCGGCCGCCGGCTGCTGATCTACAACCATTACGATGTGCAACCGCCCGACCCCCTGGATGAATGGCTCTCGCCACCGTTCGAGCCGACCTTGCGCGATGGCGCGCTCTATGCGCGCGGGGTAGCCGATAACAAGGGCAACCTGGTCGCGCGGCTCGCGGCCGTGTGCGCGTATCGCGAGACGTTCGGCGCGCTGCCGTTGCAGCTCACCTTTGTCGTGGAGGGCGAAGAGGAGATCGGCAGCCCACATCTCGAGAGCTTTGCAGCCGGCCACGCCGATCTGCTGCGAACCATGGACGGCTGCATCTGGGAGGCGGGCTACAAGGACGAGGATGACCGGCCCGCAGCCAGCCTGGGGCTGAAAGGCATTCTGGCCGTCGAGCTTCACGTGCGCACCGCCGGCGCCGATTCGCACTCGGCCGGCGGCGGCCTCGTGCCGAACGCGATCTGGCGGCTGGTGGAGGCGCTGAGCACTCTGCGCTCGGCCGACGGCGTGGTGACGGTGGATGGCCTGCTCGACCATGTGCGGTCGCCCGGGGCGGCCGATCTGGCGCTGATCGAGCGCCTGCCCTACGACGCCGCGGCGATCCAGCGCAGGATGGGCGTCAAGGGTTTCCTGGGCGGGTTGACCGGCGTGGCGGCGCTGCATCGTCTGATGTTCGAGCCGACCTGCACCATCAACGGTCTGCTCGGCGGCTACACCGGCCCCGGCTCGAAGACGGTCAACCCTGCGCAGGCGCTGGCCAAGCTGGACTTTCGCCTGGTGCCCGATCTGACGCCGGAGCTGGCGCTGCGGCTTTTGCAGGAACACCTGGCCCGCCGCGGCTTCGACGACGTGCAGGTACGAGCCGGCAAGGATGGCCTGATGCCCGCCCGCACCGATCCGAACGCGCCGATCGCCCAGGCGGTCTTCGCGGCGCTGACCGATGTCCACGGCGTGGCGCCGAACATCTACCCCTCCATGGCGGGCAGCGGCCCCATGCACCAACTGTGCCAGACCTACGGCATCCCCGCGGTCTCGATCGGGGTCGGCTGGGCGCGCAGCCACGTCCACGCGCCGAACGAGAGCGTGCGGATCGCGGACTTCATCGAGGGCGTCAAGGTGATGGGGCGGGTGTATGGGACCTTCGGTTGTTTTCACGATTGACACAGAGTTGGAGCTTGTGTTACAATCGGGTCGCTGCCCTGTTGTGGGGATCCTCTCAATAATCCGGGGTAGGGGCATGGCCTTGCGCCTGCCCATGTGGGCGACCGCAAGGGTGCGCCCCTACAAATTGAGAAGATACTGTTGTGACAAAGTAACCCGCTTCTCGTACATGCCTCGCAAAGCGTGACAGAGTTGCCGTGGCCCCGTCCTCACATCCAACCGAGGTAGTCATGTCGAATGTACAAACATTGAAGGAGCGCGCTGTTTCTGCTATCGAGACGCAGCGCGACGAGCTCATCAAGATCAGCAGCGCCATTCACAGCCAGCCCGAGCTGGCCTTCCAGGAGCACAAGGCGGCTGCGTTGCTGTGCGATGCGTTAGCTGCTCGCGGTTTCACCGTAGAGCGCGGGGTTGGCGGCCTGGCTACAGCCTTCCGCGCCGAGACGGCCGGGAACGGCGCCGGCCCGACAGTCGCTTTCGTCGCAGAGTACGACGCGCTGCCCGACATCGGGCACGCGTGCGGCCACAACATCATCGGGACTGCGGCCATCGCCGCGGGCATCGGGGTCCAGGCCGTGGCGGACCACTTGCCCGGTCGCATTGTCGTGATCGGCTCGCCGGCCGAGGAGGGCGGCGGCGGCAAGATCATACTGCTAGAGCAGGGCGTCTTTCAAGGCGTGGATGCCGCCATGATGGTGCACCCGTCGAGCTACACCCTGGTCAACCGCGGCTCGCTCGCCTCCATGCGGCTCAGCATCGAGTTCACGGGCAAAGCTTCACACGCGGCGGCCGCGCCTGAAGACGGCGTCAATGCGCTAGAGGCGGTGATCCTGACGTTCAACAACGTCAATGCGCTGCGTCTGCACCTCAAGGCGGATGCGCGCGTGCACGGCATCATCACCCACGGCGGCGTTGCGGTGAACATCATCCCCGACTACGCGGCCGCGCTCTTCAGCATCCGCGCGGCCCGCCAGAGCTACGCCCAGGCCGTGTTGGAACGCGTCGTGGAATGTGCGCAGGCGGCCGGCCTGGCGACCGGCGCGCAGCCCCGGTATGAGGTCAAGCCCGGCTATGCGGAGATGCTGCCGAACGGGGTGCTGGCGCAGCTCTACGCTGAGAACTTGCGCATGATCGGCGTGGAGGTGCGCGATCCGCGGGTCAACGAGCGCATGGGCTCCACCGATTTCGGCAACGTCAGCCAGGCGCTGCCTGGCATTCACCCGTATATCGCCATCGCGTCCGAGGACACTGCGGGACATTCCGTGGAGTTCCGAGAGGCCTCCAATTCGCCGGCCGGCCACAAAGGGCTGATCAATGCAGCCAAGGCGCTGGCGATGACAGCCATTGATCTGCTTGCGCAGCCAGAGACCATGGCCTCAGCGAAACGCGAGTTCGCGGCTGCGCGCGGGCTCACCGCGCCGTAGCACGCTCGTCCAGGCCTGGTCCCCGAAAGGAGGTGACGTCCACCTACGCCCGGCGCCCTCGTGCGGCAATGCGACTATGATTCAGCACTATCTCACAAGGAGGAGAACGTGGACACGAGACGCAGGTCCCCATCTGGGGATAGGTTCACCAGGCTTACCGTCTACATCTGTGTGTTGACGGCATTGACCCTTGTCCTGGGCGCGTGCGCACAGCCCGCGCCCACCCCCGCGCCGGCGCCGAAGGCGACCACCGCGCCAGCTGCGCCAGCAGTGAAGGCCACCGAACCCCCGAAAGCCACCGCCGCTCCCTCGCCAACCCCCGGTCCCAAGCGCGGAGGTAAGGTCACCATGGCGGTCTGGCAATCGCCAGTGACGCTGAACTCGCTGCTCGGCACGCAGACCGTCATGGCTGAGGTGAATGTCCTGGTGGTCGAGGGCATGAGCAAGGTAATGCCCGATGGCGCGCGCGTCCCCAACCTGGCCAAGGAGATCCCCACGGTCCAGAACGGCGGGGTGAGCCCGGACGGCAAGACGATCACCTATAAGCTGAAAGAGGGTCTCGTCTGGTCCGACGGCAAACCGCTGACCTGTGACGACGTGAAGTTCACCTGGGAGGCGATTATGACGCCCGGCGTCGGCGTGGTAAGCACCACCGGCTACGCCGACATCGAGACGGTCGAATGTCCCAACGCCGCCACAGTGGTCATCAAGTTCAAGAAGTTCTTCGCGCCCTACCTTACGCTCTTCGACGATCTCATCATCCCCAGGCACTACGCGGGCGACCCCAAGGAGATGAAGAATTGGCCCTACAACCGCAAACCGCTGGGCACGGGGCCGTTCAAGATTGACGAGTGGGTGGCCGATTCGCACGTCACTCTCTCGCGCAATGAGAACTACCGCGAGAAGGATAAGCCGTATCTCGATCAGTTCGTGATTCGCATCGTGCCTTCCAGCGAAGTCGCCATGCAACTGCTCTCCACCGGCGAGGTGGACATCATGTGGAACAACACCGAGGCCGACTTCCCGCAGTTGGAGAAGATGGCCAACGTGAAAACCTCGTCGCCGTTGCAGATCGGCGGCGAGCGTCTCTTCCTGAACATGGCGGAGAACAAGGATCCGTCGGATCCCAAGAAGCCGCACCTGATCCTGAGCGACGTCAAGGTGCGCCAGGCGATCGCCCTGGGCATCAATAAGCAGCGCATCATTGACAAACTGCTCTATGGCAAGGCCCGTCCCGGCACCAGCGAGCTGAACGCTGGCTTCTTCGAGTGCAAGGATATTAAGCCGTATCCTTACGAACCGGAGAAGGCCAAGAAGTTGTTGGAAGAGGCGGGTTGGGTCCTCGGCGCCGACGGCATCCGGGTGGCCAAGGGGGCCAAGGTCGCGCCCGATGGCACGCGGCTGCGCCTGAAGTATTCGACCACCTCCGGCAACAAGCTGCGCGAGGACTCGCAGGTGCTCATCGTCGAAGACATGAAGGCGATCGGCGTCGAGCTCTACATCGAGAACGCGCCCTCGTCGGTGGTGATCGGTACGTGGGACGGCGCGTCTCCGCGGCGCCGCGGCAACTTCGACATCATCATGTACACCACCAACGCCGGCATTGACCCGCACAGCCAGATGACCAACCTGTGGGCCTCGTGGATGATCCCGCACGAGGGCAACAAGGGCGGTCTCAACTACACCCGCATCTCGGATCCGAAGGTGGATGAGACCATCACCAAGGCGGCTGCGGAACCGGATCCGGTCAAACGCCGCGATCTCTACTGCCAGCTTGCTCAGTTGACCTATGACCAGGCGAACATGATCTACCTGTACCAGCGGCTCGATCTCGATTCCTATCGCGACCGGCTGCAAGGGTGGGTGGAGAATGCGTGGGACAACAACGCCTGGAACGCCGAGAACTGGTGGCTGAAGTAGTAACTCGACACAGACCCTTCGGGTTTTAGAAACCCGAAGGGTCTTGGCAGTCAACAGGACCGCGACAAACATGACCCACTACGTCATGCGCCGCATTCTCCAGGCGATCCCGCTGCTGCTGCTGATCAGCTTCACTGTGTTCATGCTGATGCAGCTCATCCCCGGCGGGCCGATGGCCGCCTATGAAAACAACCCGGACATCTCCGCAGAGGATCTCGTGCGACTCCACGAGGAGTTGGGACTCAACGTGCCCAAGCACATCCAGTACATCAACTGGCTGGGCGCGGTGCTGCGCGGGGATTGGGGCACTTCACAGATCACGCGACGGCCCGCGCTGGTGGAAATCGGCGAAAAACTGCCGAATACGCTCTACCTCTCGATGGTTTCATTCCTGATCGCTCTGATCATTTCGATTCCCATCGGTATCATCTCGGCAGTCCGCCAATACTCCTGGTTCGACCATGTGATGACGACCTTTGCGTTCGTTGGCCATTCTCTGCCTGTCTTCTGGATGGGACTGATCTTCATCATCATTTTCCATGCCACCCTCAAGAATCCGATAACTGGCGGCCCGCTGCTGCCAGGGGGTGGGATGTACACCCTGGGCTCGCAGCCTACAATGGCAGACCGGCTGCGCCATCTGATCATGCCCGCCAGCGTGCTGGCGATCTACAGCCTGGCCACCCACATCCGCTACATGCGCGCCGGCATGTTGGACGTGCTGCACCAGGATTACATCCGCACCGCCCGCGCCAAGGGCTTGCGTGAACGCGCCGTGCTCTTGCGACACGCGGTCAAGAACGCCGTCTTGCCGCTCGTGACGATCATCGGTCTGGAAATCCCCGTCCTGCTCAGCGGCACGCTGATCACCGAAACGATCTTCTCGTGGCCAGGCATGGGCCGGCTCTTCTTCAACTCCATTGAACGCGGGGATTACGCGGTCATGATGGGCGTCCTGATGCTCAGCGCGGTCATGGTAATCGTCTTCGGCCTGCTCACCGACATCGTCTATGCGTTCCTGGATCCTCGCATCCGGTTTGACTAGAGGCAGTGCATGGCTCAAGCTTCGCTTTCTCCACAACTCCTGAGCGACGAATGGGAAGCGCGCATGCGTCCCCAGGAATCGCTGCGGGCCAAGGTCTGGCGGCGATTCCGCAAGCATAGGCTGGCGTTAGCGGGGCTGCTGGCCATCGCCAGCCTCGTTCTGGCTTGCGCGTTGGTTCCCTGGATCACTCGTTATGATCCTCTGAAGACCAACGTGGACCTGATTCGAGAGCCGCCCTCCGTCTCGCACATCTTCGGCACCGACGAACTGGGCCGCGACCTCTTCATCCGCCTCTGTCACGGGGGCCGCGTTTCGATTCTGATCGGCGTGGCGACGATGCTGGTCTCGATCTCGCTGGGCACGACCATCGGCGCGTGCGCAGGGTTCTACGGCAAGCGAATTGACAGCGTGCTGATGCGCTTCACCGACTTCGTCCTCTCGGTGCCGCAGCTCTTTCTGCTCTTGCTCTTTGCGCAACTGCTGCGCAGCACCAACAATCCGACCCTCAGCGGCGGCCCACTGCCGATCATCGTGATCATCGGCCTGCTGTCGTGGCCGGGCGCGGCCAGGCTGGTGCGCGGCCAGTTCCTTGCGATCAAGGCCAAAGAGTTCGTGGAAGGCGCACGCATGTCGGGGTGCTCGAACAGCCGCATCATGCTGCGCCATATCCTGCCGAACGCGATCAGCCCGATCGTCGTCGCGGCCACCCTGCGCGTCGGCCAGGCGATCATCTCCGAGTCCACCCTGAGCTTCCTGGGGTTCGGCGTGCAGCCGCCCACGCCCACCTGGGGCAACATGCTGAAGAACGCCCAGGCGCAGATGACCTATGCGCCCTGGACTGCTATCTTTCCGGGCCTGGCCATTGTGATCGCCGTGCTCGCGCTGAACTATATCGGCGATGGGCTACGCGACGCGCTGGACCCGCACCATGTAGAGTAGACAAGGAGACAAGGAAACAAGTGGTCAAGGCAGCTCATCCTGGTCTACTTGTCTCCTTGTTTCCCAGTCTACCCTCTCCTAAGGCGGCGCGGCCAGCATCGAGCTGGACGGCAAGCTCTTCTTCGTCTGCTCGACGGCCGAGAAGGGCACGGCGCGCTTTACGTTGCGGGGCCGCGGCGAGCCGGGCCACGCATCGCAGCCGCACACGCGCAACGCCATCCTGCCCCTGTCCAAGGCGCTGACGCGGCTGATCGAGACGCCGCTGCCGTTGCACGTCACCAAGACCGCGCGGGCGCACGTGGAGGCGCTGGCCCAGCACGTCAACCACGGCCTGTCGAACACCTTGTATGAGCTGTTCGATCCGGCCACACACGACGCGGCCATGGCCGCCCTGCCGTTGGCCGAGCCGGTTAAGCGGCGCTTCTCCGCGGCGTTCCACAACACCGCCACGCCCACCATCCTGCGCGCGGGTGCCAAGATCAACGTCATTCCGGCCGAGGCCGAGGCTGATGTGGATTGTCGCATCTTGCCCGGAACCACGCTGCCGGCGCTGGAGGGGGAGGTACGCGCAGTCGTCGGCAGTGAGGTGGAGGTGGAGTTCGGGCCGATCTTCCCCGCGCTGGCGGCTGATCCCGACTCGCCGCTCTTCGAGATGATCCGCCAGGTGATCGCCGAGCGCGCCGAAGGCGCGGTCGTGGTCCCCGGCCTGATCACCGGCGGCACGGATGCCAAGCGCGTCGGTCCCCTCGGCATCAAGGTCTACGGCTTCGTGCCCATGCGCTACGAAGGCCCCAGCATGACGGGCCTGGCCCACAACCATAACGAGCGCGTGAGCACGGCCAACCTGGGCTTCGGCGTGCAAACGCTGTATGAGGTCGTGCGCAGGTTCTGCAGCCAGTGACGCGATCCTGGCCGCGCCATCATGCCGCGGGCTCAGGCAGCCCTGGGATCGCGGCGAAATCCACTCCCAGCCTGGTCAGCGCCGCCTTCCCCCGAATCGTCAGGTCGCTGATGAAGTGGTGATCAACCTGGACGGCGACATGCTGCGCGACAGCGCGCCGCCGATGTCGGTCACGACGTGCTATGCAGGATAGGACTGATGATCATTGACGCCGATTGTCACATCTCGTCGCGCAAATTCGACGCGCTCGCGCTCACCGCGGCCGATCTGCTCCGAGAGCTGGATCGCGCGGCCGTGGACAAGGCGTTGGTGTGGCTGAAGCCGCCGTACAACAAGGAGATCGCGGCCGAAAACCGGGCGGTCTACGAGGCGATGCGGGCGCATCCCGATCGGTTGCTCGGCTTTGGCTGGGTCAATCCGCGGCTGGGCGCCGATGTCGCCCGCGAAACGATCGCCCGCTGCTTCGAGAAGTATGGGTTCTACGGGATCAAATTCAACGGCGCGCAGGACGAATACGTGATTGACGATCCGGCCATCTTGCCGCTCATCGAACAGGCCGCGGCCTATGGCAAGCCGCTCGCCTTCCACATCGGCGCGGATTTCTACGAGAACACCCACCCCTATCGGCTGGGCCGCATCGCGGCGCGCTTCCCTGAAATCACCTCCCTGATGGTACACATGGGCGGCGCGGGCACGCCGGCGCTCGACCGCGCGGCTGTGGAGGTGGCCCGCGAGCGGCCCAACATCACGCTGATCGGCAGCGCCATCGGCGAGCGGGCCATCCTGCGCGCCCTCAACGCGCTCGGCCCCGATCGGCTCTGCTTCGGCAGCGACATGCCGTTCGGACTGCTGCACGTGCAGCTCGCCATGTACCGGGCGCTGCTGCGCGATCACGACGCCACGGCGCAGGCGAAGGTGTTGGGCGGAAACCTGGCGCGGGTGCTGGGGATTGAGGGCAGCTAGGCGCAAACGCGTACAGGCCAGGAGTCTGCCGGATCCTCCTGGCATGCCGCCGCTTCCGCGCCCACCCCTCGGCTGCTTGCACAACGGGCGCCGTCCACAGACGGGCTCGCATCTCGGGGGCTCTACGTCGCCGCTCCATTTGTCGCCCCGCTGAAACGGAGTTATCATCACTTTGGACTTTACTCCGAGAGGAGCGCCGCCTATGCGACAAGCCGCCAGTCTCGAGCCTGAACTCATCGTGTCGCCCAAGCCGGTCCTCGCCATGTTGCTGTTCATTGGGCCGGTACTCTATCTGATTTGCGCACTGCTCGGCCAGCCTTGGGATTTCCTGGCCCCAATCATGACGCTTACTCTCATCCTGGCGCTATGTGCAGCGGTCGGTTGGGCCTTAAGCAATTGGCGTATCAACATCGCGCGATGGTTTACTGTGCTGGCTGTCAGTGCGGCCATCTGCTTTGCTGAAGTTCTCTTGGGCGCGCCTGAACTACTTGTCCTGCTGTGCCTGACTATCTTGCTGGCGGCGTCCATGCTTGGCGTGTCTTGGGCTGCCGTGATAGCCATCACCGAGACCCTATTGTTGGTCACGTTGGCTCACCTGGGTAGCCTGCGGGCCGGTCAGCCCACCATCTGGGTGGCATCCTTTGGCATCTGGATGACGTGGGGCATCCTCTTGATCGTATACTGGCCGATCAATGGCGTCATTGACTGGTGGCAGACATATTACCAACGGGCCCAGGCGTTGCTTGAACAGGCGCGGGATCGGCAGGCCGATCTGTCCCAGACCCTGGAAGATCTGGCTAACGCCAACCGCCAGCTCAGTCGCTTGAATCTTCTCACGCAGCGGCTACATGCCGAAGCCGAAGAGGCGCGACGAGCCAAGGAGCAGTTTGTGGCCAATGTCAGTCACGAACTGCGCACGCCGCTCAACATGATCATCGGCTTCAGCGAGATCATGCTGGGTTCACCCAACACCTACGGCAGCCAGGTCCCGCCGTCCTTGCTGGCCGACTTGGCCGTAGTTCATCGCAATGCCGAGCACCTGAAGGACCTGATTGACGATGTGTTGGATTTGAGCCAGATCGAAGCAAACCAGATGACGCTCACGCGCGAGCATGTGCGTTTTCAGGAGATAGTCGAGACAGCAGTTGTGGCCGTGCGCCCGCTTTTCGCCTCCAAGGGGCTATATCTAGAGACTGACGTACCCAAAGATCTGCCTCCTGTTCTCTGCGATCCAACGCGTATGCGCGAGGTGTTGCTGAACCTGCTCAGCAACGCGGGGCGCTACACGCAGCATGGCGGCGTGCGCGTGCGCGTCTGGCGGACAGGAAACGATCTACTGGTCTCGGTGCAAGACACTGGCCGCGGCATTGCGACTGACGATCTTGGCAAATTGTTCCAGCCTTTTCAGCAACTCGATGGCTCGATCCACAGGCGCTATGGCGGGACGGGGCTCGGTCTCAGTATCAGTAAGCGCTTCATCGAGTTACATGGGGGCAAAATCTGGGCCGAGAGTCAGCCCGGCGCCGGCGCCACCTTCACATTTCAGCTCCCACACAACGAGCCGCCGACTTCAGAGATCGGCGACTTCAGCCGTTGGCTGACTCCTGACTGGGAGTTCGTCCAGCGCACGGTTCCATCGAAGGCGCCTCGGTCCGAGCTGCGTCACCGCCTGGTGCTGTGGGAAAATGGACCACCCACGCTGAAGCGGTTGCTAGAACACCGCTGGGTTGACACCGAAGTCGTGGCCGTCTCGAACCTGGATGCTGCTCTCGCAGCGCTGGCCGAGACACCTCACCAGGCGCTGGTAGTCAACGACAGTTCTGTCACCGGCGCTCTCGAGCGCCTGGGGTCGGCGACCCTCCCCTACGGCGCCCTGGCTCTCGTCTGCTCGGCGCCTGCGCCAATGGACTCGGCCGACACACTCGACGTTTCCGACTACCTCGTCAAGCCCGTGTCGCAAGAAGCGCTATTGGCGGCTCTTGACCGGTTAGGTCTGCCGGTCAAGAGTATCCTCATCGTAGATGATGAGCCAGACGCATTGCAGCTCTTCCGCCGCATGCTGAACGCATCTGGCCGGGGTTATCGGGTGCTGTTGGCGCGCAACGGGCGGGAAGCGCTCGATGTGTTGCACGAGGCTCGGCCGGACGTCATGTTGCTTGACCTGATCATGCCCAACATGGACGGTTTCCAGTTGCTCACTCGACGTAGCGACGATCCAATACTGCATCACATCCCAGTGATCTTGGTCTCGGCGCAAGATCCGGCTGGCCAGCCGATAGTCAGCAGTGTATTGGCCATCACGCACCGCAGCGGGCTATCGGCGCGCCAGTTGCTGACCAGCATCCGCGCCCTCAGCCAGGCCATGACGGGGGTTGGTTCAATTGACGATCCAGTGCGGTCAGCAAGTCAGTCTGGCTAACAGGCTTACGCAGGAACTGCGCCGCCCCCAGTAACAGCGCCAACTGCTCCTGAGGCACGACTGTGCAGATAATGACAGGGATCCCGCGAAATCGCGGGTCCTCACGAAAACGCCCAAGCAACATCCAGCCGTCCTCTTCGGACATCATCACGTCGAGGACAATGATGTCTGGCCGCGTCGCCTCGGCCAGGGCGAACGCCTGACGGGCGTTCTGCGCGCCAACGAATCGGTAGCAACTGCCCGCCAGGTACCGGTGAAACAACTGCAGAGTATCGGCGTTGTCGTCCACCACGAGCACCATCACCGACCGGCCGACCGGCAGCGTGAAGCAAGCCGCAAAAGCCTCTCGACTTTCGGTAGGCAAAATCCGCAGCGCGCCACGCGAAAGGCGCAATAGTTCACCGGCGATCCGTAAGCTCTCATCTTGAGGTTCACTTGCTGGTGCGCCGCAAGCTTGGGCGCGCACCGTCACCGCCAGTTGCTCAAGGCCTGCCTGCACCTCGATGCTCACGCGGCCATCGGAAGCGTGGCTCACAGCAGCGCTAAGCACGCCGATCAGCGCCTGTCGCAGCACCGCAGCCTGCAAGTTCAGAAGCAGCGGCGGCCCACCGGTGGGATACTCCACAACCGCTCTCTGCGCTGTCACCAGCGGCCAGACGGTCTCCAATGCCTTTCCAAGCACGGCGCGGATGTCGGTCAGCGCCGCGGGCTCCGATCGGCCAAGCGCCTCCAATTCCTGATACAACGCGGGCGCGGCCCGGAGTGCTTTCGGCGCGTCTCCAGCGGCGGGTTCGCCGCTGGCAAACCCGCTGGCGATCATCTGCGCCATCTCCCCAACCCTATCCGCCAAACCATACGCCGTCCATAGGTAGTCGGCCAACACCTCACGCGCCGCGCTCTCTTCACGCTGCAATTGGCGCAAGCTCAGACTCAAATCGGAGGCCGCTTCGATTTGCGGCACCTGCTCGATGTAGCGCGAGCGCAGCACTTGATATGTGCGCCAGAAGCGCGAACCTGCTGGCTCGCTCGCAGGAGGATGCAGAGCTTCGACCGCTCCCGTCAGCGCGTCGCGCAGGGCGAAGATCTTATCGCGTCGCTGGTCAAGCCGAAACAGCCGTATCAGTGGGCTGTGGCCCAACACGGCGGGATCGTATAGACCATTGAGGGCCGAGCGCAGGTGCAGGAGAAACCAGACCCGAAGCGCCTGCTCAGGCAGAAGATCATCAGGCATGTCGGTTTAATGGCGTACAGATGGCGGAAAATCCAACCCAAGCTCACGAGATTGTGGTATATTATCCCTATCCCATTCTCGATGTCCATCGTACTTCTTTGAAAGCGCGCCGGCACCGGCGGAAAGGAGGCCCCATTTCCTCTCGCTTTCGTCAGACAGGCAGGGCGCGTGAAGATACTCCAGGATGCCTTGCCAACCAGAATCGGGTGAAGGCAACCTCACCACGCCTGTAGCGTACCAGGATGCGCACCAGAAGTCAAGGATTCGCAACCATCTCATCGGGCTGTTTCGTGCTGCAGAGGCACACCTGTCTCGCGGCGATCGGCTGGTGATCTGTGCAATACGGGAGCCGGTCGCCATGCAAGGATGCCTCCCAAGATTCTCGCAGACCAGAGGCTCGAGCCGGCATCAGCGTCGAAGGAGCGGCGGCGAAAGGAGGTGCAACCACGGACCCTTAGCTTGATCTTTCCAGTTCTGCAAACCAGACGAAACCGTCACCTTGGAAGCTTACCCCGCATGGAGGAGGGACTCATGAAGAGGTTTTCACGACGCGAGTTTCTGAGCTTTACGACAGCGACTGGCGCTACCCTGCTGGCCGCATGTGTGGCGGCTCCGCCGACGACATCGCCGCAGGCCGAGAAACCAGCCAAACAGCCAGCAGCGCCCCAGAAGGCTACCATTGAGCTGTGGACGCCACACCCTCTCGAAGACAACATCAAGATCACCTCGTTCGTGAAGGACAATTACCTATCCAGCCATCCCGACACAGATTTCAAGTTCACTCGCGTCCCTAGCGAGTGGGAGCAGAAGTTCAGGACCGCCGCAGCAGGCGGTACGTTGCCCGATATGTTCGCGGTTGACGGCATCAACCTGCCTACCTTCGCCTCTCGCGGTCTGTGCGCCGAACTGGATGAGTTGGTGGTGCCCAAGAAAGTGCTCGAAGACTTCTATCCACCGGCGCTTGCCGAGATGCAGTGGCGCGGGAAGACCTACGCCACGACGATCGAGACCAACTCGCAGGCGCTCCGCATCAACGTGGACAAGATGAATCAGGCTGGCGCTCAGCCACCTAAGACTTGGGATGATCTGATCGCAGTCGGTCAGAAGCTGACGACTGATCAGAAGGGCAAGCATCCCAACGAGGCAGAGTTCGACTGGAATGCTGTGAAGCAGTGGGCGTTCGAGACCTGGTGCTGCCTCGGTGAGGGATCAACCTGGATGATCCTGCCCTGGATCTGGATGAACGGGGGTGAGGTTTACGATCCAGGCACCAAGAAGGTCACCATCGCTGATCCACCGGCGGTCAAAGGCATCCAGTTCCTCAAGGACCTGGTTCATAAGTACAAGATCTGGCCTCGGGCCGGTGTGGCTCAAGCGGGACCCGAAGGAACCTTCTACGGCCAGGTCGTCATCATGAGCGCCACTGGCGCTTTCGATCTCGCCAACTTGACGGTGACGAGACCGCCGCAGTTCAAATGGGATATTGCCCAGTTCCCGCGGCCGGCCGATGGGAGGTTCATCAGCGGCGTGGGCGGCTGGCTGATCTCTGCGAACGCGAAAAGCCCGAACCTCAAACAGGTGCTTCCGTTTATGACCTTCACGACCAGCGATACCTGGCAGTTGCACACATCCAAGTATGGCTACGCTCTGACCGGCCGCCGGAGCATCGCCGAGCAGCGCCTGAAAGAAGTCCCGCAGCTTGCGGTCTTCCTGGAGGCCATGAAGACCGGTCGCGCGCGGCCGCGCAGCACTCAGTATCCTCTGATCACCGAGGCGCTGCAGCAGGCCTTCGACGAAGCTATCTTCGGCGACCGCTCGCCCGAGAAGGCTCTGGCTGATGCCGCGCCCAAGATCGCAGACGCGTTGGCAAAGGAAGAGGCTGAGTAAGGGCGATCCCCTCGCTCCGATCTGTCTCGGCGGTCGGCATATCTTCTCGCATGCAGCGTTGACCGCCGAGACAGGTCTTGATTCTCGACGAAAAACGATCCCCCGCTGCCAATCCTGAGTCAAAGGCGCATGCCAAAGCAGATTGCCAAGCCTCTGCGTCTTCCGCCTGGCGCTCTCTGTCAGCGGCCAATCGGGGCTCGGGTTCACACTCAAATCTCTACTTCCTGTGGCTTCGCAGCCGATGTGAGAAATCTATAAAGGGGTGTCTATGGCAAGACTGACCCAGAAGGTTATTGAAAGCCCGGTCAGACGACGCAAGCTATCCCGAGAAGTGCTTTGGGGTTACGTTTTTGTCGGTCCGTGGATTCTCGGCTTTCTCATCTTCACGCTGGGACCGGTTTTGGCCTCTCTTGGCCTCAGTTTCATGGACTATGAGCTGATCTCGGCGCCAACGTGGCGTGGTCTCAGGAACTATGCGGAACTCATAACGCAAGACCGCCTCTTCGGCGTATCCCTGTACAACACCATCTTCTATACGTTGTTCAGCGTTCCTCTCGGCATCATCGTGGCTTTCTCGCTTGCCCTGCTACTGAACGTTCAGCTGCCGGGTATGAATGTGTATCGCACGGTTTTCTATCTGCCCGCCGTGACCGCCGGCGTGGCCGTCTCGCTTCTGTGGATCTGGCTCTTCAATCCCCAGTTCGGCCTGATCAACTACCTCTTGCGATCTCTTGGCCTGCCGGGGCCTGGTTGGCTGGTTGATCCAGTCTGGGCAAAACCCGCCTTCATCTTGATGAGTGTCTGGGGCGTTGGCGGGACCGTGGTTATCTTCCTGGCAGGGCTGCAGGGTGTGCCGCGCAGCCTGTATGAGGCGGCTGAGATTGATGGCGCCAATACGCTGCAGCGCTTCCGACACGTGACGATCCCCATGATGACACCGGTGATCTTCTTCAACATGATTGTCGGCATCATCGGCTCGTTCCAGGTCTTCACATCAGCCTACGTCATGACACAAGGCGGACCGCGGGATGCAACCCTTTTTTATGTCCTTTATCTGTTCAAGCAGGGGTTTAAGCTCTTGCGAATGGGCTACGCGGCGGCCATGGCCTGGATCCTGTTCGTAATCATCATCGTGCTCACCCTCATCCAGCTCCGTCTCTCCAGGAAATGGGTCTACTATGAGGGCGAATTGGCGGGAGAGTAGGCTCAAATGGACACAATGGCGAACATGCCCCAAGCGTCCGCCAGGCCCATAACATGGGGGGTCAGCCGGTATCGTGTGCGGAAGGCCTTCGGCCGAGGCCTATGGTATATCACGCTTACCGGTCTGGGGCTGATCTTTTCCCTGCCCTTCTTCTGGATGCTCTCGTCTTCCCTGAAGGTCGAGGCCCGGATCTGGATCTATCCGCCGCAATGGATTCCGGATCCCTTTCTCTGGCGTAACTATCCAGAGGCCCTCACGTTGATGCATTTCGGGCAGGCGCTTCGAAACACAGTCTTCCTGACTGTAGTCGGGACCTTGGCCATCGTCCTGTCGAGTTCCTGGATCGTGTATGGCTTCGCCAGGTTTCGCTTCCCCGGCAAGAACGTCATCTTCCTTGTGCTCTTGTCAACGATGATGCTGCCCGACCAGGTTACCATGATTCCCAGGTTCATCATGTTCAAGGAACTGGGTTGGCTCAACACCTACTTACCATTGCTGGTCCCCGCTGCTTTTGGCGACGCCTTCTATGTCTTCCTGTTACGCCAGTTCTTCATGACCATACCGACGGAACTGGATGACGCCGCCAAGATAGATGGTTGTAGCTATATCGGTATCTGGTGGCGCATCATGCTACCGTTGTCAAAGCCCGCGCTGGCCACAGTGACGGTCTTCTCGGTGATCAGAGGGTGGAACGATTTTCTGTGGCCCCTGATCATCCTGAACGACTCAGAGAAGTTCAACCTGGCGCTGAGCCTGGCCACTTTCCGCGGCCTCTACAGCACGCAGTGGGGATATTTGATGGCCGCGTCAGTAGTCTCCTTGCTTCCCATGATCATCCTCTACTTCTTTGCCCAACGCTACGTTGTAGAGGGGATCACGCTCACTGGTCTCAAAGGGTAGCTAGAACGTCGGATGCGCGAGTGGCTAGTCCCCCCACACCTGGCCCTGCGGTTTGCTCGGACAGGTAGAGAACGATGATCACATCACCCATGGAGCCCTCCAATGCGGATCAGCACGCAGGCTGGCAAGGTGATTGTCGGGAATGATCTGATCGAGCTCTGGGCCGAGATCAAGGCCGGCGGGCTGGCCCTGACCGCGGCAGCAAGGGCGCCGGGAAGCGCAGCGTTCGTTCCCGTAGTAGAACGCATTGGAAGACCGTTGGACCGACTTCGAGGTCTACTATTCATGCTCGCCCAAGCTGCTAGACTTCTTCGACCACCGATCAGGCCAGTGGCCTCAGAATACACTGTGCATGCACGCGGCTGCCGCGGGTTATCTTGTGCTCTATGAGGTGACCGGGAAAGAACGATACCGGCGGCTTGCCACCCGGGCGATGAATCGCCTCAGTCTGTATCAACAGGTTTGGGACCCTCCTTTTCTCAACTTCTATGGGTTTGGCGGCTACGGCGTCATGAACACCGATGGCGAATGGAACGATGCCCGGCAAGGTCAGTTCGCCGATACGCATCTCGATTTCTATCGAATTCTGGATGACCAGGAGCATCTCGAGCGCGCCATCGCTGCCTGCCGCGCGAGTTTCGTCACCCTCTTTCTGCCCACGGCAGCTGCAAGGTATCCCACTGGCTGGGACAGACACCCTCAAGGCATGGCCGCTGAGAATCATGCCCACGGCGGGCGCGATCATCTGTGTGGGGTCAGCGGATTCGACTGGGGCGCGGGCAGCGCCCTGGCAACGGGGGCCTATTTCAGGTTACACAACGTGGAAGTCTGACTCAACGACTGGCGCGGGGTCAGTCCGAACTGAGAAGGCCTCGCGCAGGGGGATGGCGCTGCTGCGCCACCCCCCCTCCAACTCCTACCCCACGTGCAACTGCACCACCGTGCGGAAGTGATGCCCATAGATGGCGAGGGTGATCGCCAGCGGGAAGAGCCGCGGCCGGCGGAAAAGGGTCCAGAGGCAGAGCCGCCAATAGTGGACGCGCTCCTTGCCGAGGATGCCCAGCCGCACGATCGAACGCAAGAAGGCCATCACACGCTCGCCGTCCAACGGCGCCTGAATCTTCGGCGGGTGGTACTCGCGGAGAAAAGTGAGGACGCGATCGTAGTAGTGCCTGGGCTCGTAGAGGTGAGCCAGCACGCTGCGGTAGCCCTCGTACAGCTTCTCCAACCCCATCTTCGGTAGGATGTTCGTTTCGGCCTCCACGTTGTTCCCCGACGCTGCGCCGAGCAGCCGGCCCTCACGCACCATCCGCTCGTAGAGACGCGTGGCGGGCGGCGCTTGCAGCAGCCCCACCATCGCGGTGACGATACCGCTGTGCTGGATGAAATCTACCATCCGGCCAAAGGTGGATGCAGTGTCGTTGTCGAAGCCGAGGATGAAGCCCCCTTGCACCTCTAGCCCAGCGCGCTGAATCTTCTTCACATCCGCAATCAGGTCTCGGTTGCGATTCTGTTTTTTGCTGCACTCCGCCAGGCTATCCTCCTCTGGCGTTTCGATGCCGATGAAGACCTGATCGAAGCCCGCCTCCACCATCAGACGCATCAGTTCCTCGTCGTCAGCCAGGTTGATGGACACCTCGGTGTTGAACGGCATTCCGGTCCGGTTCTTGCGCCACCGGATCAGCGCGGGGAGCAAGTCCTCTTTGAGCTGCCGCTTGTTGCCGATCAGGTTATCATCCACGAAAAAGACGCGGCCGCGCCACCCCAGACGGTAGAGGTCCTCAAGCTCAGCAATGATCTGGCTCGCGCTCTTGACGCGCGGCCGGTGGCCGAAGAGCGCGGTGATGTTGCAGAATTCGCAGTTGAAGGGGCAACCGCGCGAGTACTGGACCGCCATGGACGCATAGCGGTCGTGCTGGACCAGGTCCCAGCGCGGCGCGGGGGACTCGGCCATCTCCGCGTACTCGGTCATGGTGTAGATCCGTTGCGCGCGGCCGTGGCGGAAATCGTCCAGGAAGCGCGGCAGCATCACCTCGGCCTCGCCCAACACGAAGTGATCCACCTCGGGGAACTTCTCGTGCTCGGCGGCGAAGAGGGGGCCGCCCGCAACAACAGGCAGCCCTGCAGCCTTGCACCGGCCGATGGCGTGCCCGGCGGCCTCGCGCTGGACGATCATCGCGCTGACAAAGGCGCAGTCGGCCCAGGCCAAATCGGCGTCTGTCAGCCGGCCGGCGTTCATATCCACCAGGCGCAGCTCCCAATCGGCCGGCAGCATCGCTGCCACCGTCAGCAGGCCCAACGGCGGCATAGAGGCGTGCTTGCGTATGAACTGCAAGGCGTGCTTGAAACTCCAGAAGGTATCGGGGAACTCCGGGTAGACGAGCAAGACTTTCATCGAATTCTCCTGTGCAGGTGGGTGTCAGGCGTGCGGCGCATCGGCTGGCGGGTGTTGAAATGCGCCGTGGAGCAAGATCTCCAATGAGACATTCAGCATGGATCGCACGCGATCCACCTGACCCGTGGCGAAATAAGTGCGGATAACGTTCAAGACACTGCTCAGGAAGAAATCGGTCGCCAGCTCGACATTGACCTCTGGGCGCAGCTTGCCCTGAGCGCGCGCCAGCGTCATGACGGTGCGGATGGGGCCGTACAGGTCAGGAATATAGCGCAACACCAACTCCAAACGTCCGCTATCGAAAGTCAACAACTCCGAAACGATGATGGTCATGGCCTGGGGATTGGCGACGCACAGCTCAGCCAGATTCTGGCCAAAGTCGCGCAGGATTTCGGTCGGCTCGGCGATGGCGTCTATCTTCGCCTGGATGTCGTCCATGAAGCCGCGCATCTGCGGTTGGGCGCTGGCCACCACCATCAACTCTTTGTAGGGGAAGTAGTTGAAGACCGTCTTCTCGCTGACCATGGCGGCCTTTGCGATCTGCCGCACCGAGACCTGATCGAAGCCGCGCTCCTTGAACAGACCGGTCGCCTTTTCGACGATCGTCTGCTCGGTGAGGGAGCGCTTGGCATCGCGCAAAGAGAAAGCCACGTTACACCGTCCGTACTTTTACAGTGAGTATAAAATTGCGGCGAGTATAACAGCACTGTAGCGATCTGTCAAATCAGCCCAATGCCTGTCTGCGCCGATGTCTGGGTCACGTCTGGCATTGCAGATGGGCGCCGGTTTGCCCGTGGCCGCGCAGTTGTGATATATACTGCTGTGCACGTTCTCTCTGCAATCACCTACGAAAGGAACACCGCCCATGACCGCACGTCGCGTCCACTACGTTCTCAGCACGCACTGGGATCGCGAATGGTACCAAACCTTCCAGGACTACCGCTACCGATTGGTCGAGCTGCGGTTGGCTTGAGACGATCAGGTCAGGAGCGCAACGCCGTCATGACCACGTACATTCGTGCCCAACGCAAGTCGCCCCTGGCGCCGATGGCCGGGGTCATGCTCGCTGCGCTCCTGCTTACTGCTTGCAGCGGCGACGCCTTCATGCGGGCCTACCTGGAAACCCGCAAGGGCGAATTGCGTCGGATGGCTGACCCCGCCGGTCGTCCGGTGCAGTTCGTGGTTGAGCCGGGCATGTCGGCCAGGGACATCGCCCAGAAGCTTCAGGCCAGCCAGCTCATTCGTGATGCCCGCCTGTTCGAGGCTTACGTGCGCGTCAACGGTCTTGCCGGCCGGCTGGAGGCGGGCACGTACACCCTCAGCGCGAGCATGACGCCTGTGCAGATCGCCGAGACGCTCCAACACGCACGCGCGCCAGGGGTAAAGCTGACGATTCCGGAAGGCTGGCGGCTCGAACAGATCGCGGATCACCTGGCCGCTGTGGGCCTCGTGGATGGCGCAGCCTATCGCGCGCTCGCCCGCAGCGGCGACCTGCGACAGTTGAGCCTGGCAGAGCCTGGGCGTTACGACTTCCTGAGCGGCCGGCCGATTGGCGCCAGCCTGGAAGGCTATCTCTATCCCGACACGTATGAGCTGCCCACTGAAGGCGCGACTGCGGCTGAGCTGCTGCGCAAGCAGCTCGATCGCTTTGCGGACAAGGCGTTGCCGGTCTACCGTGAGGCCACGGCCCGCCAGTCAGAACCGTTGTCGTTACACCAGGCGCTGACGTTGGCCAGCATCGTGGAGCGCGAGACCGCGGTGGACGAGGAACGCGCGACCATCGCCGGCATCTATCTGCGCCGGCTGGCGATCGGCATGAAGCTGGAAGCTGATCCCACAGTGCAATACGCAATGGGCTACCAGCTGCGTTCGGGTCAATGGTGGAAAACGCCGGTCTTCCTGGAGGAGTACAGGGAGGTGCGCAGCCCATACAACACCTATCTGCACGCCGGACTGCCGCCGGGCCCCATCGCGAACCCTGGCGTGCGCAGCCTGGAGGCGGTGTTGAAACCCGCAAAGCACGATTATCTCTACATGGTGGCCGCGGCCGACCAGAGCGGCCGCCATGTCTTTGCGACCACGATGGCCGAGCACCTGGAAAACGTGCGGCGCTATCAGCGCGGGCAATGACCGCGGCCAAACCGCGCCGCGCGGATTACAGCAGCTCTGGCGCGTTGCTGCAGATGCCGTCTACGCCGAGCTTGCGCAGCGCGGCGATCTCCGCAAGGCGCTCTTCGTGCCAGAGGATGATCCCCAATCCCGCCTGGCGCACCCGGCTGATCCAATCCACGGTGAGCAGCTTGTGCGGCTCAGGGTCAAGCCGCTCCCAGCACGGGTGCACGTAGTCCGCAGCCACCGCCTGCGCCAGCTTGACGGGATCTACATTCGGCGCGGAGAAGAGCACCGAGGTGGCGATCCTGGTGTCCAACAGCTTGACCCCCGCGCCCCAGTCGGGGCGAAACGATCCGACGATGACCCAATCGCATACGTCATGCCGGCGAACGGCCGCGACCACCCGCGGCGCGGCGCCGGCCGCCTTCAGCTCGATGTACATGCCCAGCCCTTCGGCCGTGCAGCACTCGATTGCCTCGTCCAACGTCGGGATGCGCTCGTCGTCGGCGCCGCCCCGCCCCTTGATCGTGAATGCCTTGAGTTCCGCCGCCGTGAGATCGCTCACCGCGCCGCGGCCGCCGATCGGCCAATCCACGACCAGATCATGAATCACGACCGCCGCGCCATCGGCCGCCACCTGCACGTCGAGCTCGACCATGTCCGCGCCTAACGCCGCGGCCTTGCGGAAGGCGGCCAGGGTGTTATCGGGCGCATGGGCCGATGCGCCGCGATGCGCGATGCGCAGAAAGCGCATCTCTGCGGGCTTGATCTCGGCCTTCAGCTTCTCGATCCACCAGGTCACGCGTTCAGGAATCCAGCCGCGCACCGCCGGCCAGGGCGCCAGCATCTCGGCCGTGAGCGCGACGCGCTGCGTGAATTCGCGCGCCGGCTCGAAGGCGCGCTGACTCAGATAGGAGCGCACGAGGGTGTTGGCGAATGGTGTGCGCGCCGGCCGGAGCTCGCGCTCGAAGAGCGACGTGACCAGCACACCGCCAGCGCCAGCCCAACGCGTGGTCTGGAACAACGCCTCTGACGGCGACCGGCGGCGGCAAAACCAGGCCGGATCGGGCGCAAATGCGTGCTTGCCAGGCTCCGAGAAAAGCGTGGGATGGTCGCCTGCCAGCGCAAGCGCGGCGTCATCGGCCATGTCATGAAGCTCGCCGTGCCAGCTTGCCTCGACGCGCACGACCTGGCCGGCGCCGTCCACATAGACCCAGACGTGCTCCAGCTCATACAGGTGGCCGATGTCCCAGTCCCACCAGATGGCGTACTCGATGGCCAGGGCTGCGGCCGGCTTGCCAGCCGGCGCCAGCGCGATGCGGCGGCGGAAAGAGGGTGAGTCGGCGTCCGAACGGAAAATGGTGAAGCCTGCGACCAACGGCAGGAAGGGCTCGCGGCTGTCGAAGAGGATGACGGGCGCGTAGCGAGCCGCCAGGTCGCAATCGGCCGTACCTTGCGCCGCGTGCAGCAGCGCGGCAAGATCGGCGCCGGCTATTCGGTAAGGGCTTGTCAAAGAATGACTCCTCGCTCAAACCGGTCTCCTGACCGGGCCAGACCAGGAACAGCAGCGTCAATTGTCCTGAAAGATACCCGCAGTTCCTCTGGCGACGCGGCCACCTTCAAGCGTTCCTGGATCGCCCGCAGCAGCAAAAGAGTGTAGCACAGACCGACGATAGAAGCAAGAGAGTGAAATTGACCTGCAAAACGCATAGCAGACCCTATTGACACGCGGGTATTGGAATGCTAGAATGGCATTCGGGAGCCAATGAGATGAAGAGATCCTTCCTATCACCCTATC
>VGOD01000031.1 GCA_016876015.1 Chloroflexota bacterium | reverse complement strand
GATTCCCCCCGGTTCCACCTGGAGAGCTTTCGGGAAGTTCCGCTGGGCTTGATGGATCGAGAGAGCCAGCCCTGCTGTGTCGTCTCGCCAGTCGGCCCAGAAGTCGCCGGAATAGGAATCTATGAAGCCCATCGGCTCATAGAGCATGCGTTCCGCCGACAGGGCCAGTGCCAGGCAGTCCTGGCTCTCGGTGATACGGGTGGTCGCGATCCCCTCGCCCAGCGCCAGCCGCGGCGAGCCGTTGGCACGCGCCCGGAACCTGAGCACCACCTCCTCGAGCGATAGTTCTGAGGGTTCCTCACGATGGATGAACTGGTATTCGACCTGGACATACGGCTTGCCCGCATAGGCAATGACTCGGCCACGGAAATCCAGGTAGGCGGCGCCATCCGGCTTGCGATGAGCACCGCTGACCAGGATAACCGCGCGCAGCGGCCCTGCCTCCTCCACTTCGAGGCGCACGACCGCCGATCTTGTGGAGGCTTGTTGGCCGTTGCAGCGGATGGCGAAGCCATCGAAAGGCATGTCGGTCCAAAGCTGTTGGCCAAACAGAGCGATGTCACGGATCGGCAGGAAGCCGTCCACAGGAACCCGGAACGAGAGCGGCCCTGTGTCCACGCGGATGCCTGCTGGGCCCTCGCCGACGCGCACCTGGACTGCAGGGGCCGGTGGTGGGGTGAGAAGCGGAAGCACTTCGAAGTGCAACGTCTTGTCGAGGTTGCCCGGCAAGTCCGGCTGGAGGTGCACGAGCAACCACTTGACGCTGCCGTCCCCCCAGGTAGCCAATGCCCGAGCCTGCACCGGCTGGCGGGAATCCCCATCCCAAACAGCCAGGTGCTGGGGATCGGGGAGCCGGCCGCGCGCAAAGGGGATGCTGACGGTGACCGGCTCGGCGTGCCGGTCGAAGCGTGAAATCTTCTCGAAGTAGAGCGTGTTCACGGCGGCTCCGCTGGAAGGTTCAGATCTTGATGGCGCCGGTAGCCAGCCCCTCGATGAAAGTGCGCATCGCCAGGAAGAAGAGGACGATCATCGGGATGGAGGCGATTACGCTGCCGGCCATCTGCACGCCGATCTCCGGCGCGGCGGGCGAACCGGTCAGGTAGACCAGGCCAATCGCGATGGTCTGGATGCTGTCGCGGTTGAGCACCATCACAGGCCAGATGTAGTCGTTCCAGGCCCCGATGATTTGCAGCACCGCCAGCGCGCTGACGATAGCCCACGAAAGCGGCATGGTGACCCGGGTGAAGATCGTCCAATGGCCAGCGCCATCGAGCCGGGCAGCCTCAAAGAGCTCCTCCGGCAGAGAGGCGAAGAACGTGCGCAGCACGAAGATGTTGAACGCGTTGGCTCCCAGCACGCCGGGCAGAATGACCGCCCATAGGCTGTTCAGAAGCTGAAGATCGCGCACGAGCACGTAACGCGGCACCAACGTCGTGATGCCTGGGATGACCAACAGCCCCAAGAGCAGACTGAAAAGGAATCCCTTGCCTGGGAAGTCGTGTCGGGCAAAAACGTAGGCGGCAATGCACGAGAGGAACATGCTGCCGCAGAGGATCGCCAGGGTGACGGTGATGGAATTGAGCATGTACCACCGGATACCCAGGCGCCAGGCCTTGGCGAAGTTCTCAAGGTGGAACGGCAGACTCGGCATCAGCGGATTCGTGACCACCTGGTAGTAGTTCTTACCCGAGATGAAGGCCATGATCAGGATGGGGTAAATCTCGAGAACCGCCAGGGTGATCAGCGTGGTATGAGCGACAATGCTGAAGGTCTTGGAGTTTCGCATGCCAGGTTCTCCCGTTCAGGCTTCGTCGTACTCCTGGCCGCCCCGGATGAAACGCTGATTGATCAGAGTCAGGGTGAAGATGACGATGAAGAGGATCACGCCGATGGATGAGGCATACCCGAGCTTGAAGTCCACCATGGCCGCATCGTACATGCGCAAGCCGGGCACCATCGTCGCGTATCCTGGACCGCCTCGCGTCATGATGAGCGGCGCCTGGAACCCCTGGATCGTGCCAATGAAGGTGAGGATGACCTGCAGCTTGAGCTGCCCGCGCAGGAACGGCATCTCTACCAACCAAAAGCGCTTGAGCCCGGTGGCGCCGTCCACGATCGCCGCGTCCAGCACCTCCATTGGGATGGTCAGGAATCCGGCCAGGTAGATCAGCATGGTGATGCCGCCGACCCACGGAAAGCCCATGAACATCAGGGCGTACAGGGCCGTGTCCGGGTCACCCAACCAGACGCGGGTCCAGGACTCCAGCCCCACCCCCCGCAAGAGGAAGTTGATCACGCCGTTGAGGGAGTAGAACCACTTCCAGAGGACGATGTTGACGAAACCTGGCACGACGATGGGCAGGACGAACAGCACGCGATAGCGATAGCGCTGCCCCTCGTCGCGCAGCCGATAGATGAGGTAGGCTACCAGCACCGGCAGGGTCATGACGACGATCAGGTGAAAGATCAGCAGCTTGCTGACATTCACCCACGAGATCAGGAGGCGCGGATCGGTCAAGAAGAACTCGAAGTTGTCCAGCCCCACGAAGTGGGCCCGCCGGCCATCCCAGGCGTAGAACGAGCGGTAGAGCGCCGTGAGGGCCGGGTAGTACTGGAAGAGCCCCGCGCCGAAGAAGACAGGCGCGATCAGGAGGTAGAGCGTGCGGTTCTTCCAGATACGCAGCCACAAGCTGTGCTTTCGGACCGCGGTGGCTGGCGAGGTCTTGATGCCAACCACCGCCGTGCGGCCCAGTTCTCTTTCCTGTAACATGGTGCTTTCCCAAGTGGCTTTGCTTCTGCGGGGCCGGGCCCTCACCCCCTGCCCCCTCTCCCGCCTTCCGGGAGAGGGGGCAGGGGGCAACAAGCACACCAGTCGGGAGATCGGGATTTCGGCGCCGCGGTGCAACGCCCGAAGAGGTGCAACCCTGTGCCCGACCCTCCCGCACCTACCGGAGCGCGCAAGGCGCCATCACGGCTTCGGCCATTCCTTGACCTTCCAAGTGGGGTTGTCGGTGATGCGCTTGTCGGTGATGCGTACCCACTCGTCCTGCATCTGCTTTCCATACTCCTCGAGCCCAAGCTTGCCCACGGAGTAGTCCACGAAGAGCCGGCTCAAGACGTCCATGATCCCGCTCCAGTGGATGTCACGCGCCATCCTGGCGGCGGTCATCTCCGGATTGAAGAACCCGTAGTGCACGGCAAGCTCCTTCGGATCCTTCAACGTGTCCTCCAGCTTCTTGCCGGGCGGCAAGCAGGGCGGTGTCTGGGCGGCGCACCACTTCTCGTTCTGCTTGCGCGCCGAGACATACTGCAGCAGGTCTTTCACGAGAGGATAGGTTCCACGTTTGACGATATCCATTGGCGCGACATAGGCCGCCAGCGAGCTTCCCGCTTCCGCCGTGCCAAGGCGCCGAATGGCGACACCAGTCGCGTATTCCGACACGGCCTTGTCCACCGGCGGCATGTAGAAGGTGCCCACTTCGAAGTCCCTCTGCGGAGCATCACGGATCCCCTCGATGTTCCAGAAGCCATCGTGCTGGAGCGCCACGCGCTTGAGGAGGAAGTAGTTCACGTTCTCCGGCGCCGTCCAGTCCCTGATCCAGAACTTCACCATATCCTTCATGAGGCGCAGCGCCTCGAGCAGTCGCGGATCGGTTGCTTTGACGATGCCGTTCTTGATGGCCCAAGCCCATATCTCTTGCGTGAAGGCCTGCGCGTTCCAGGCGGAGAGGATCTGGTTGAAGGTCAGCTCGAGGAATTGATCGCAGAGCACCCGCACCTCCCACTGGAATTGCATGGTCTGCATGAACATGGGCGTAAAACCCGCCTTCAAGAGCTTCTCGCACATCGCGATTAGCTCGCTCCAGGTCTTGGGAGGAACTTGCGCGTCCGCCTTCTTCAGCATGTCGGCATTGTAGATGTGCGCAGTGTAGCCGAAGCCGCCGGTCTGCGTGTTGCCCAGGAAGAGACGGCGGCTCTCGCCGACCCACGGCGCCCACAGGTTGGTGATCTTGGTGCCAAGCGGGAACTCCTCTTCCCAGGTCGGCATGTAGCCGTAAGGGTTCTTCTCCTTAAGCTCCTTTGCCCAATCGTAGAACAGGTCTATGTTGGGCGCTATCACGTCGGGCGCGACGCCAACGCTCCAACTGATCAGATCAGGCAGCGTGCCAGCCACCATCTGGGTCTGGAAGAGGCCCTTCGTGTCTTGAGGCTTGGGCTCGAATTGCACCTGGACGCCGGGGTGCGCGGCCATCCATTCCTTGATGAGGAGATAGGCCTCGCGATACGCTGGCATGCCCACTTTCTTGCCCTTGGCTTCCTCGAACTCCTTGACATCGCCCCACCACTGGATGGAGATCTTGCCCTTCAGTTCGGGCTTCGGCGCAACGGTGGGCGTCACAACTCTTTCGACGACCTGAGTGGCGACCTTCTCTACGACAACGGTCTCTTTGACTGTCTTCTCGACGACTTTCTCAACCGGAACCGTCTCTTTGATGATCTGAGGTGTGGGAGCAACGCAGGCCGCGAGGAGAGCGCTGGTACCAGCAACGCCAGCGCCCTTCAGCAATTGGCGACGAGAGATCTTTTTCATCTTGGTGTCTCCTCTGGGGCAGCAACGCCGGAAACCCCGGCAGCGGCAGGCTGACAATAGAGTTGCTATCTCGGCGTCGTATCCGATAGGCGCCTCCTTTCACGCCTTTCCGGGCGCAGGCTTCTCACCGTGAAGCAACACATATCCGTTCGTTGAGGTTGCGGAGCAGGCGGCCTTGACAATGCAACCGGGATGGTGTATCTATAGCTCGGTGAGTTGGTCGCGCCACCCGCGCGCTTAGTATATCACGGAAGAACGCGTCCCGCAATGTCTCTAGTCCGTTTGCAGTCCGTTTCCAGTCTGGATGAGCCTGATGCCCGGAGATATCGCATCCCCTACCTTTGAGCAATTCACGCGCTGGGTCCATGAAGTCCTGCACCACCTGTATGACTCGGCATATTTGCAGACGCACCCCCTGACGCGCCTGATGCTGGGCGACAGCATAGAGCACGCCGATGACCAGGATCAGTTGACGTGTCGTGGACCGCACCAACTCCGTTGTCGTGCTGACGAAGCTGGCGTCATTGCGCGATGAGGCGCCGAGCGTAGACCACATGCTGTCCTCCAAGAACCATGACTGTCCCCGCTGCAACGCGACCGAGAGGTCAGCCGAAGTCTCGGAGCCAGGCGCTTGCCTCACTGGGCAGGCGAGGGACTTCCCGTCGTCAAGTGGCGCTGTATGATTTCCGCCAGCTGGTCCACCAGGCGCACGATGGCCTCCTCGCCCCGCACTGCCGTGGCAAGCCGGCCATCCACGCCGAACTGGGCAAACAGCGGCTGAGCCGCATCTATCACCACGCCGGGCACATCGGGTTCAGCCGGAGCAATGCCGGCCGGCCAACTGTCAGCCGGGTCGCGTCCGGGTCGCAACGCCCGCATGTCCATCAGCTCAGGCAGCAGACAAAGCCCATACGAAGTCTCCTCGCGACCGGCGTGATCGCCAGGCAGGAGCACGTCCGGCGCGGCGATGTTCACCTCGGTGCCCCAAATGAACAGCACATCGGGATGGGCCTGGCGCGCCTCCGGCAGCCGGCGGTTCAGCAATTGCACCCAGGGGTAGTGTCCCGCCAGAAGCAAGATCGCCCTGAAACCGAATGCGATGAGCTGCTCCACCATGCGGTTCAGGATCGCGTCGGAGGCCTCGAGCGGCTGGTAATGGGTCCACAGAAAGCGGTCATGACCGCCCAGGCACCCCCACCACATCGTGGGCAGGAGTACTCCGCCCGTCTTCTCGGCGATGCGGATGCAGATGCGCTCTGCCTTGAGACCATCGAAGCCGACGGGCAGATGCCAACCGTGGTGCTCGATCAGTCCCAGCGGCCAGAAAGCGACCGGGGCCGTTTTCACGAGCGCGGCCAACTCGTCAGGGCGACACTCGATGTAGTATCTCCATGATGTCGGTTGCGCAGGCATGTTCGATCCTCCTGTGGGAAATCGCTTGCGTTTGCTTGCCCAAAGCTGGGATACTCCCATTATAAGCGACGCTCGGTTCCGGTCAAGTCGGCCAAGACGGTCGCCGCGGCACAGACGATCCGCCAGGCGCGCCGCGCGCAGAAAGCGAGTATATGACGGGACTGTGCAACCTGATGGCGTGTTCCTGGCCTGGCTCTCGCTCCATGGGTAGTTCTACGCAATAGCACGGTTTCCTAGGCGTCCTTCATCGTCGCACCTCCTGTTGAGTGAGGGCAGGAGCCTCAAGTGCATCGTGTCAGCGCCAGATCAGAGGGAGGTAGACCGGGAATCGCGTGACAGGCACAGCACTCGCGGCCTCGTACGCGCCGCTATCGCAGGCAGCGCCGCCCTGATTAGCCCCGCCCGCGCGCGGCGCACCCTGCTGGTCAGCGCTGAGCCCCGCCTCGCATCCGTTGACGCCAATAGGGATGGTGTCGATGGCCGGGCTGCCGGGCAGCAATGCGCGGGTATACGTGGGGCCGCCATTGTCCTGCAGCGGTCCGACCAGCTTCTCGAAATCAACCTCCTGCATATCGCCCCCGGCGTCGAACCCGCACCAGGTTTCTGGCTCCAGGTTGTAACCGTGCGATACCGTCGACCGTGAGGACCAGCATCCCTCGAACGATGCTGTTCGTGATGTGCACCGTGTCCTTGGCGAGCGCTGCGTTGTTCAGGGTCGTTGCCCTACTGGCGTAGTCCGAGACGATGGTGCTGCTGCTGATGTTCACCCTGTCCGCTTTCCCGATGTTCACGTGCGTGGACGCCGCTCCAGAGATGGTGCTGTTGCCGATGTCCAACATGGCGCCGGAGAAGTAGACCGTGAACCTAAGTTTTGTGCAATCAGATGCGATTCGATAAAAAACGCCTACGGACTCAAAGATTGCTACTTGTCAGGTACGGGCTGGTTTTGGGCAGGTAGTTGCAGCACCAAGCCAGCGAAACAACTTTGCTGACTGAGCTTTAACACTTTAGTTTCCGGTAAGTCAGCCCTGACCGGGGATGCTCAGGGGCAAGTCGAAGCCCCCAGGAACAGCGCCGCCGCTTCTGGCAAGGACTTCAGGGGCCGATTTTAGCTCTCCGAACCGGTTCTTAGGCGGTCGCGACCGCTTTGGTGCGCCGGTGACCCAGGATCCCCATGGCCAGGTGTGCGAAAACGCTGGCCTTCTTGCGAAGTCGTGCTGGCAAGGGGTAGTTTTCGGGGAAAGGCTGGCCCGCCAAGCCTCGCCGGAACCGCCCTGGCGTGGGTTTGGGCTGGCGATCCCAGAAGCCGGTCGGGATCGCGGGCGTGGTGGCCGCCAGGTAGGTCACCACTGCGCCCGCTAACAGCAGCAGTTCCGGCAGCCGGTAGCGCGCCGCGGGCGCAAAGACGAATTGGCGCGCCCCGCCGAGCATTTGCTTGCCCGCCAGGGGGATCTGTTCCACGGGCCAGCGGTCGCGATACAAGCCCCGCCAGGCCGGCCCGCTGAGCTTGACCGGCGCGGCCAGCAGCCAGGGCGTGCGAAAGCGCGGATCATAGATGGCTGCGACGTTGAACGTGGCCGCCGTGGCGCTGACTTTGACGTCCGGCAGCACCAAGGCGTCCCAGTACTCGGCACGCAACGCCAGGCCATCTTCGGTCCAGCTTGCGCTGCGATCCGGCGGCGGCGCTGGAATCAGCTTGCCTTTGCGGGTGCGGGCCAGCGGCCGCACCAGTTCACCGTATTCGGCGTCCGGGCCTTTGCCCTTGGCAGGGGGCGGCGTATTGCGGCGAGCGGTGAAGTTCTCGGCCAAGCGCACCACATACCGGTCAAGGCCGGCGGCCTGCAAGACCTTGATCTTGAAGCCGGCATCGAACACCGGCATTTCATCGGCGGCCAAGGTCGCTTTGACGTGCGCCAGCAGCGTCGCTTGCAGCGCCCGTTCCGTGGCATCGGCGGTCTCCGGGCGGACGATGGCCGTCGGCAGGGCGATGCGGCGCCCCGTGATCCGCCCGACGCGGGCAATCAGTCCCACGACGATGGCTGGCAAGGCTTTGCCAGCCTGGGGCTGATAGTGCTTGGTTTGGCAGTCCCGCAGTGCGGGCCGCCAGAACGCTGTGGTATCCACCGCTTTCGGCACGTAGCCCTCATAGTGCGTTGCTTGCCACTCTTGTGCGGCCACCACATGCGCGCCCCAGGTCGTCAGCAAGTCCGCGATGTGCCAATCGCCGGAATGCAGGGCGGCCCAGGCGCGGCGCACCGCCGGCGGGACCAGCCCCACGGCTTGCAAGGCTGGAAACACGGCCCCGCGGCTCGGCAGCAGGGCCCCACTGACCAGCATCCACATGAAGTGTAAAAGCGCAAGATTGGTACCGATAGTCACATTTTGCGTAATGACGCACAGCGCCATCATTGTTTGCTGAACGATCTCGAGCATTGGGTGGTCCTTTGCATAACTTGGGATGATTGAACTCCCGCTATTCTACCACACCTCTAGCCCATTGGCACAAACCAGTTGGCGGAAAGTAAAGTTAAAGAACCGCGCCAAGTATGCAGGTGCGCGAAGGCGTGGAGATGCGGCCCCAAAGAGGATCTTTTTGGCCTTGCTGGCGGTAAGCGCGCTGCGGATCATTGACATCGACCACAACCTGCGCTACCATATACGAGCCGCCCCCCCCGCTTGCTGCATGGCTTGAATGCTGAAGGAGGTCAAGATGACCAGGCGTCTTCTGCTCGTGTTGATTGTCGGCTTGCCGATCCTGTTGCTCGCCTGCGCGCCGGGCCAACGCTTGCGCGGGGACGCTTTCCTGCCCCCAACCGCCACGCCCTCGTCCACGGCGCTCGTCCAGACCCCGCAGATCGCACCCTCGCCCACGGACCCCTTCGCCGCGACCCGGCTGGCCATGGTGCGCGATCAGATCGCGACGCGCGGGGTTACAGACCCGGCCACACTGGACGCGATGCGACGCGTGCCCCGCCACCGCTTCGTGCTCTCGCAACACCTCGACTCAGCCTACGCCGATCACCCGCTGCCCATCGGCTACGGCCAGACGATCTCCCAGCCCTACATCGTCGCGCTGATGACCGAAGCGATCAAGGTGGGTCCCGGCAATCGCGTGCTGGAGATCGGCGCTGGCAGCGGGTATCAGGCCGCAATCCTGGCCGACCTGGGCGCCGAAGTCTACACGATCGAGATCATCCCGGAGCTGGCCTCGTCTGCGGCCGCGCGGCTGCGCGAGATCGGCTACGACAATGTAAAGGTGCTCAATGCAGACGGCTACTTCGGTTGGCCAGCGCACGCGCCCTTCGACGCGATCATCGTGACGGCCGCGCCCGATCACCTGCCGCAGCCATTGGCCAACCAGCTCGTGGAGGGCGGCCGGCTGATCATCCCCATCGGCCCACAGGGCAGCTTCCAGACCCTCTGGCTCTTCGAGAAGCGCGGGGGCGAATTAGCCGCCGCCAACCTGGGCGCAGTCGTGTTCGTGCCGCTGACGGGGAAGCGCTAGAGGCTCTTGGTGAGAATGACGCCGGCTGCGGCATAGCCTATCGCGCCCAGCCACAACACTGCCGTGAACCCGAAGCTGAGGGCCAGGATCGCAGCCAGGACCGCCGCGATCACCGAAGCGCAGCCGTTGACCGCCCAGGCCCATGGGATCAGGCTGGCCGCGGCTGGCCGTCGTGCTTCGGCCCAGGCCAAACCCAACGGGAATGGCAACCCCATCAGGAACGCGAGTGGCGCCAGGCTGGCGACTGCCAGCGCAACCCGGCCGGCCAGCGGCCATCCCAGGGCGATTCGGACGAGTTGAGGCCCACCGAGGATCGTGAGGACGATCAGAAAGATCAGCGCGGGGAAGACCGCTCGCCGCGGCAGCCAGGATGCGTGCGCGGCCAGGCTTCCAGCCCCCGCGCCAACCAGCACTGCGAATACCACGACCGCAAACGCATAGGTCGCGTGGCCGAACGCCAGGATCCAACGCTGGATGAGCGGGATTTCCACGAACAGGAAGGCGACCCCCAACAGGCCGAAGTAGAGCAACGGACGGCTGATGCTGCGAGTCTCCCCCCACGTACCAGGCACTTCGGAAGTGCCTGGTACGTGGCCGGTTTCATCCCCCGCGGCGCTGGCCGTGGCATGGGTAACTGTCCTGGAAACGGCCAGCGGCGCGACGATCAGGCCGATGCTCAGGACGAGCGCCAGCGCCAGCAGCGCGAACAGCACGAAATAGCCGCTGCCGCCGAACGGCTGCCAGGTGCGACCCAGCAGCGCCAGCGTCTGCCGCGTCTGCCCCCAACGGAAAAAGTGGAAGAAAAAGGGCCGATCATCGGTGGCGGGCGCAACTGCATAGGGGTAGCGACGATAGAACTCGCTGCGCTGCGCGGCGTCCAGCAACTCGACTGTCGCTTCATGGTCAGCGACGGCCGGCAGGCGGTTGAAGCGATTGAGCTCGTCGGGCCGCACATCGGGCGCCCACACCAGGTCATAGCGCCGCGACTCGGTGAACTGACGCACCTGCTCCAGATCTTCCGCGGGCCAGCCATCGGGCCGCGCCAGGACCGTGATCGTCTGGATGCCCCGATACGCCACCAGTGCGTCAGCGGGCCGGCTGACGCCGCGGCGCTCCAGCGCCTCGATCAGCGTCGCCATCAGCCGCACGCTCTCGCTGGGGGGCGTTTGGAGCCAGCGGGTGACGGCCAACACGCCGGCCGGCGCCAGCCGGCCGAGCGCATCCTCGAACATCTCTCGCGTCAGCCCATAGGTCTCGGCGAGGCTGTACGCGCCGCTGGTCACAGGCCGATAGGGCACCGTCAGCGGCAGGTACACCACGTCGTAGCTCTCCTGCGTGCGGCGCAGGACTACACGCGATGGCTCGTCTGCGGTGCGCACGGCCGGATGCGCGAAGGGGTCGTGTGCAGCCGCGGTAACCGCCACTGCGCGGCGGGCCAGCGGTTCTTCCAGGACAGCGGTCGCCTCCTGGGCGCCGGCTGCCAGCGCCTGCAGCACGCCCAGCCCTCCGCCCGACGCCAGGACCAGCACGCGGCCGGCCGGCCGCAGCTCGAACGCCAACGCCTCCGGCAGAAAAGCCGCCGCGTCGAAGTCGCCGGGAGCGACCAAGGTAATCGGCTGTAGCGCATCGGCGTCGAGCGCCAGCCCGAGCTGCGGGGGCGGCGTGGACTTGTAGGCGTAGCTGAGGCCGGGCAGCGCCCGCATTCCCGCGCCAGCCACCACGTCAACGCGGGCGATAGCATCCCACCGGCCGAAGACCAGTTGCGAGCCAGGATAGCGGCGGGCATGGGCCAATCCCTTGTAGGGCGAGATTGCCATGCCCAACGGCGCCCGCTCACCCAGGTTGAGGAGTGTGAGCGCGATCAGACAGGCCAGGCCGACCAGAAGCGCTGTCCTGAAAACCGCCCGCCGCTCTGGTCTGGAGGCTGTGCGAAGCCTCCTTTCAGGATCAGCCGGTTTCTGCCGCCGACCACCAAACCGGCTAAAGCCTCCAAACCGGGACATTTTTCCACGGGCCGTGGCGCCGCGGCCGGCATGGGCATCTGTCCTGAAAACCGCCAGCCCGATCAGCGCGCTCGCCAGGACCGCGCCGGGCACGCCGGCCAGCCAGAGCAGAGCGGGCGCCAGCAACACCCCGGCCGCGGAGCCGAGCAGGTTGGCCGCATAGATGCGGTGACCGCGACCTGCGGCGCCGGCCAACGCCGCGCCGATCCCCAGCCCTGCGCAGAAAAAGGGCAGGGTCAGCGCCAGGTAGTAGAGCACGAAGTAGAGAATCTGCCGGCGCTCCCAGGCGATGCTGTAGGAATCGAACGGCAGCAGGTTCACCGCGGCATAGGCCAGCCCCACGCCGGCCGCGAAGCCCAGACCCGACCATGACAGCCAACGCTCAGGCCGCAGCAGAGCTCCGCGGCGACGCGCTGCCAGGCTGAGCGCCGTGCCGCTGGCGCCGAAGCCGAGCAGCGCCAGACTGACCGCCAGGAAGGCAAAGTGGTAGAACTGCGCCACCGCCAGCAGGCGAGTCAAGGTGCTCTCTAGCAACAGCGTGGCCGCGGCCAGGGCCGCCACGCCCAGCATCGAACCGCGTGACATGATCGCCAAACCCTTGTACTGAAAACCGCCCGCTCCGTCTGCTGTGCCCGGTCTGCGACCGAGCCACCTCGTACCATGCCACAGCGGGCATGGTCAGGAGACCGGCCCGAGCAGCGTGCCTGGCACGTGGTGGGTTTCATTCGCCGCTGCGCACCCGCCCCGTCAGCTCCAGGTGCGATCCCACGAACGCTCCGTGTCCCAATAGTCGGTCGGCTGATCGAAGAAGACGGAATCAGCCGAGTTGAGATGCTCCCGGATCAGCTCTTCGTTGACATCGCTGAAGCCCAGGCCAGGGGTCTCTGGCACAGCAATGTGACCATCCTGCACCAACGGTTTCGGCAGGCCGACCACCAGATCATCCCACCATGGCACATCGGTCGCGTGGTTTTCCAGCACCAGGAAGTTCTCGGTGGCGGCCGCGCAATGCACGCTGGCCAGGGTGGCGATCGGCGAGGCGGCCATATGCATCGCCATGGCCACCCCATGCTCCTGCGCTAGATCGCCGATCTTCTTGGTCTCCAGGATGCCGCCGGAGCTTGCCAGATCGGGATGGATCACACCGACGCTACGCGCTTCGAGAAGCGGCTTGAAGCCTTCTTTGAGGAAAATGTCCTCACCGGTGCAGATCGGCGTCGTGACGGCGCGCGCGAGAGCCACATACTGCTCGGTGTACTGCCACGGCAGCATATCCTCGTACCATGCCAGCGTGAAGCGATCGAGCGCCTGCCCCAGGCGGATGCACGACTCCAGGCCGATGTGCCCGAAGTGATCGGCCGCCAGGGGCGCATCGTAGCCCACCGTCTCGCGCACGGCCGCCACGTAATCGGCCAGGTAGCGAATGCCCTTCTCGGTGATCTGAATGCCGGTGAACGGGTGCTGCACGTGACGCGTGGCCAACATACCCGGCGGCGCAACCAACGCCCGTGGCAGATCGCGCAGCAGGTCAATCCCGACATCCATCTTCAGGAACTTGTAGCCGCGCGCCAGGCGTTCGCGCAGCCGACGGCCCATCTCGATCGGATCGGGCGACGACGGGGTATCGCAATAGCACAAAACGCGATCACGGAACTTGCCGCCCGCGAGCTGATAGGCTGGCGCGGCGTAAGCCTTCCCCGCCAGGTCCATCAGAGCCATCTCGACGGCCGTGACGCCGCCTGCCTGCCGCGCATGATAGCCGAACTGCTTGATCTTGCGAAACAACCTGTCCACGTCACAGGGATTCTCGCCGATCAGCCGGCTCTTGAGCATGAGGGCATAGGTCTTGCTGGCGCCATCGCGCACCTCGCCATAGCCGGAGAGACCTTGATTGGTGTCGAGGCGGATGATCGTGGCGCGGAACGGCGCGCCGACGATGTTGGCGATGCGCATGTCGCTGATGCGCAACTGGGATGGACGCGAGTGCGTGTTGATGTTGCGAAGAACGGTTTCAGACATGGTGAGATCGCTTCCTTAACAGGACTTACGCAGTCGCACGTCATTGCGAGCGCATCCTTCGACAAGCTCAGGACATGGTTTGCGAAGCCCTGGCCTGAGCCAGGACGAAGGCAATCTCCCTCGCCAAGCCGGAGATTGCTTCGTCCTGAAGGATGCTGGCGCAATCGCACACTACGCTCCTCGCAATGACCGCGCCGAGGAGCCCACTGCGTAACTCCTGTTCCTTAATGACAGGACTTACGCAGTGGCGCCGAAAACCAGCCACGAATGACACGAATTGACACGAAAATGGGTTGACCAGGCGGCTGAATTCGTGAAATTCGTGCAATTCGTGGCTACTCCGCACGGCACTGCGTAACTCCTGTTAATGAGAGTCGTTTCCGTAGTGCACGCCTATTCTAACCACAAAGGCCCAAAGGCACAAGGCAAATGGTCTGCGCCTGTATCGCGCCTCACTTGACAGCCGGCCAACATCCGGTACAATCAAGGTCATAGCCTGATACCACAGGATGATGGCTGCCAGCCAGAGCCTGGATGGGCTAAACTACACTCTGTTGACAACCAGCGGCCCCGCGCCGCTTCGAGCGAAGATGAGATGACTACAGCTACCCGGTTGGTACCGGCCCCGGCCTTGCTGCCGGCCGTGAACACGCCCCGTGCGCGACTGACGCGCGGGGGCGGCATCTGGACATTGCTTTTGACCCTCACGCTGGTGCTCAGCATGACGCTATCAGTCACTGAAGCGGCGTGGGCCGACGGGATGTCGGCTGTCTCGGCCGCGGCATTGGTCAGCACGCTGCTGGGCTTCCTGCTGGCGCTCACGCGTTGGAGCGGCGTGTTCCCTGTATTCTACAGTTTCGTGGCGAGCATGGGGTTGGTGTCACGCATTGTGATCGCGGCAATGCTGCCCGACCTGACCCTGCACGACGGCGTGTTGGAGTTCATCCAGCGCAATGTGACCTGGAACATCGCCCTGTTCAGCGGCGCGCCCAGCGCCGACAACTTGATCTTCGTGACCCAGCTATCATTCCTGGCCTGGTGGATCGGCTATTTCGCCATCTGGAGTCTGATCCGCCATCAGCGCGTGCTCCATGCAGTCATTCCCGCGGGCATCGGATTACTGGTGAACACCTACTACTCCCCCGCCAATCTGACGGGGTATCTGGTGCTCTATCTGTTGGCGGTGCTGATGCTGGCGATCCGTGTCGAACTGGCGCGCAACGAAGCAGCGTGGCAAGCCCTGCGTATCCGCTACGCGCCCGATATGTACCTCGACTTCTTGCGGTCAGGTTTCATCTTTGCGGTCGCGGTGATCGCATTGGCCTGGTTTATGCCAGGCGTCGCCAACGAAACCGTGATGGAGCGCCTCGGCCGGCCATTCGAGCAGCCCTGGAAGCGGGTCGAGTCCACCTGGCAGCGCATGTACCGGTCGCTGAACTACCGTGCGCCGGCCGTGCAGGTCACCAGCTATGGCCGCACCATGAGCTTCGGAGGGCCAGTCAACCTGACCGATCGACCAATCTTTCTGGGCACGACGGCCGAACGCACCTACTGGCGTGCTGCGATCTTCGATCTGTATACTGGCGCCGGCTGGGAGAATACCGATGCAAATGTGCTGATCGTGGAACGCAACCTGCCGCTGCCGGAACCGCCCTATTCGACGACACGCACGATTACGACGACGATCCAGTCGCTGGAAGCAAAGCAGGATGTGATCTTCGGCCCGCCACAGATCTCCAGGGTCTCGCTGCTCTTGAACGCCGATCACACCAGGCTGACCGACGATAGACGGCTGATCACGGTCTCCATGCTGCGCAGCCGTGTAGCCTTCAACCGCGATAGCACCTACCAGGTGGTCTCTCACGTCAGCGACGCGCCGATCGAGGCGCTGCGAGTTGATCACACCGACTATCCCCTCTGGATCGAAGAGCGCTTCTTGCAGTTGCCAGACAACTTCCCGGGCCGCGTGCGCAGCCTGGCGCGGAGGATCACAGCGCCCTTCGACAACCCCTTCGACAAAGCCACGGCCATAGAAGCCGAGCTGCGCAAATACAAGTACAACCAGAACATCGCTGCGCCGCCTGCCGGGGCCGATGGCGTGGAATACTTCCTGTTCGGTATCCGCGAGGGCTATTGCGACTACTACGCCAGCGCCATGGCCGTGATGCTGCGTTCGGTCGGCATCCCCACGCGCATCGTGACCGGCTACACGCCCGGCCAGACGATCGAGACCCCGACATCCGATCCCAAGGCGCCCTATACATTCCGGGTGTTGGAGCAGAACGCACACGCCTGGGTAGAGGTCTTTTTCCCGACCTTCGGCTGGACCGCATTCGAGCCGACGGCGTCCGAGTCGCTGCTCACGCGTCCCACGGCCAAAGGTCCAGAAACTGCGGGGTCGGCGTCTGGCCCGCTCGGCAGTGACAGGCCGGACGAGATGGACGATCTGCTGATGGACCGCGGACGCTCAAGCGGCATCGGAGGGTTGCCGGTGGATCCGCCCGTCGTGCGCTGGCTGCGCCGCCATTGGATCACGCTGACCGTCGTCACGGGTTTTCTGGCCCTGGCGGCCGGCGCAGTGGTGTGGAGCCGAAGACAGCGCCACGTGTTCTTCAGCGCAGCAGACCTGATCGGCCGGCTCTTCGGGCTGCTCGAGACCTGGGCGAACCGGCTTAACATTCCCTGGCCCGTCAGCCACACGCCGTTGGAGCACGCGGCCGCGTTCGGCGGCGCCTTGCCCGAAGCTGGGCAGCCTGTCGCTCGCATCACCGACGTTTTCGTCGCGCAGCGATATGGCCGCCAGGAACCGTCGCCCGACACCTTGAGCAGATCCGCTGACGACTGGCGCTCGCTGGAGGTGGTGTTCTGGAAAGGTTGGGCCAAACGGATTGCGAATCTGGCGACCAGCCGCTTCAGATCGGGCTGAGCGCGTTCGCCAGGGGCTGCGTCCTAACGAGGCCGTGCGAGCGGTCTGCTCGCACGGCCTCGTATTGCTTGCCTGTCGCCTAATTGCCCTTGAGCGCCTGCAGCTCTCGCCGGGCATAGTCTGCCGCGGCCGGGTCCTGCGCCGGGCCGAGCGCCAGAAACTGCTCGAACGCGGCGATCGCCTCAGCCTTCTGCCCCTTCAGCTTGTACAGCGTGCCCAGCCCGAAGTATACCTCAGGCAGGTCGGGTTTGCGATCACGCGCCTTCACCAGCAGCTCCTCGGCCGCCGTCAGGTTGTTCTCCTGCAGGCGCACGACCGCCATCAGATAGAGCGTCTGCGGATCATCAGGTTCAATACTCAGCGCGGTCTGGAACTCGGCCGCGGCCCTGGCAAGCTGACCCATCTGATAGTAGACGACGCCCAGGTTGGAGTGCGCAGAGGCCAGGCCGGCGTCCAGGGCGAGCGCGGCCTTGTAGGCGACCTCCGCGTCGGCCAGACGGTTCATGCGCACATAGACGTTGCCCAGCCCGAACTGCGCCTTCGCCGACTTGGGGTCGAGCGCCAGCGCATCCCGGAATTCCCGTTCGGCCAGAACAAGGTTGCCTTGATCCAACGCTGCCTCGGCCGCCCGTAATCTGCTGGGCGCATCGCCGCTGGGGCGCGTCGCGGGCGGCTGAGGCGCAGGCGGCGATGGCCGCAGCGGAGCCGGCGCCGGGCGGGTCGGCTCAGCCGATCCACAACCCACAAGAGCCACCGTGATGATGGCCACACAGAACCACGGAAGATACCTGCTCGCGATCACGTTGGCGCTCCTCTCACCTGGAAGATCCACCTCAGCCTTGCTTGCACTCCAACACCACGACCTGTGTCTGCTCTGGCAGATCGGAACGAACCACGCGCAGGCTCTCTTGCGCCGCGTGCTCGGTCACACCCATGACCTTCAGGAATTTGCTCAAGGGGTCGAGTTTGAGGTTGACGAGGGGCGTGTGATAGTGCATCGGGATCACGATGTTCGGCTCCAGCAGGCTGATCACCTGGGCTGCTTTGTCCGCGTCGAGCGCGCCGCCTCCGCCCACCGGAACCAGCAAGACGTGGATGTTGGGCATGGACTCGACCTGCGCCTGCGTCAAAACGCGCGCCAGGTCGCCCAGGTGACAGACGGTCAGGTCGCCGAACTCGTAGACGAAGACCGTGTTCTCCTCGCGCGCCGCGCCGGACGCGCCCGCGCCACGCCAGGTCTGGATGCCGGTGATGAACACGCCTTTGATCTCATACTCGCCCGGTCGGGTCAACACCTTCGCGTCCCCTCTGATCGCGCTCGCGCTGGCGTGGCCAGGCGCATCATGGCTCACGGTGATGATGTCAGCCCGGACGCGCGGGAGAGTATAGCCTATGCTCTTGTCATACGGATCGGTTATGATAGTCACGCCTGCTTCGCGCAGCCGAAAACAGGATTGGCCAAACCAGTCAATGTCCACGGCGACCGCCTCCAACGCATGATGTACAGGGATTATAACGCAAGGTGGGGGTTAAGCAAAGACAGGGCCATTGAGGCCCTGTCTCGAAGTTCTGTCCGGACGCGGCAGCCGCGTCCTTCCGGCGACCAGTGGGGTAGGCGCTACAAGACCGTTTCGGTCAACGGGTGGAAATCGGCGCCGATTCGGATCACGGCTCGACGCAGGCGACGATCGTCGGTCAAACGATACACAGGCCCGGTCACCAGGATGCTCTCCACGAGCAAACCTTTGCCCGCCAATTGTAGGAGGGTCTTCGCGACATAGCCCGGCGGCTGCGCCAAAGTCGCCGCCAGGGCTCCCGGCGAGCACCAGCCATCATAACCGGCAAAGAACACGAGCGCATCCCATTCGATGCGTTCGTGCGCATAGCACTGCGAAAAGGCGATCAGGTCGAATTCAACCTGGTCTTGCGGTACGCCGATCAAGGCGTCTGGAACGTAGCTGGACTCGCCCATGCCCAAACTGAGAATCATCCCCTTCCCTCCGCGCAGGAGCACGCTGCTTGTCTGGCACGATCGCTCTCCGTGCTGATAGCACAGTATCATATCCTGGAAGCCCGGTCAATGGTACCGTGCGCCCATTTACCGGCTGCCTTCAGCAGCGAAGGGGCAGATCACAATCGCTCCAGCCGGATCCGTGATCCGGCGGGTCATGGACCCGCCTGGAGCATGAATCTGTGATCCACTGAGACCAGTCAGTTGCTCTACGGTGGGATCAGGACAATAGCTCATTCCGCGGCTGGCGCCAGCGTGCCCCGGCTGCGCCAACCGGCCAGGGGGGTTCACCCACATCCCGGCGCGTAGCACAGCACCAGATCCTTCGCCGCCCTCACCTCGTCCAGACGCTTGACCGGCGCGGTGTGCGGCGCGGTCTTCAGCAGTTCAGGCTGCGTGCGCGCCTCTTCGGCGATCTGGATGAGTGCGTCCGCGAACGCATCGAGCGTCTCTTTGCTCTCGGTCTCGGTCGGTTCGATCATGAGCGCCTCGGGGATGATGAGCGGGAAGTAGACCGTGGGCGGATGGAACCCGAAATCCATCAGCCGCTTGGCGATATCCATCGTGCGAATGCCGGGCGCAGCCTTCAGGATGCCTTGGGCGACGAACTCGTGCATGCAGACGCGGTCGCCATGCGGGATGGGGTAGACGCCCTTGAGCCGCGCCTGCAGGTAGTTGGCGTTGAGCACCGCATTTTCGCTCACCTGCCGCAGGCCCTCCGCGCCGTGCATGAGGATGTAGGTATACGCGCGCACCAGGATGCCGAAGTTGCCATAGAATGCCTTCACCCGGCCGATGGACTTCGGCGGCATATACCATCGTAGAGATGAGACCTTTGAGGTTTCGGCAACCTCAAAGGTCTGCGACTCATAGCGCGCCACGATCGGCCCTGGCAGATAGTCGGCCAGGAAATCGCGCACGCCGACCGCGCCTGAACCAGGCCCGCCGCCGCCATGCGGCGTCGAGAAGGTCTTGTGCAGGTTGTAGTGCATCACATCGAAGCCCAACTCGCCCGGCCTGGCGATGCCCAGGATGGCGTTAAAATTCGCGCCATCGCCGTAGACCAATCCGCCCGCCTCGTGCACCAGGCGCAGAACATCCTGCACGTTCTCCTCGAACAGGCCGAGGGTGTTCGGGTTGGTCAGCATGAGACCGACCAGCCTGGGGCCATGCTGGGCGATCAGGGTCTTGAGCGCCGCCAGGTCAACATTGCCGCGGCGGTCCGAAGGGACTTCGACGACGCGCAGGCCCGACATGCTGGTGGTGGCAGGGTTGGTGCCGTGCGCCGAATCGGGCGTCAGGATCACGTCGCGCTGGCTCTCGCCCTGGTCACACAGATACTTGCGCATGATCAAGACGCCGGTCAGCTCGCCATGGGCGCCGGCCGCGGGCTGCAACGTGACGGCCGCAAAGCCGCCGATTTCCGCCAGCAACTCCTGCAGCTCGTAGATCAGCGCCAGCGCGCCCTGCGCCGAGGCCTCGGGCTGAAGCGGGTGCAACATGGCAAACCCCGCAATGCGCGCCGCGGCCTCGTTCACCTTCGGGTTGTACTTCATCGTGCACGAGCCGAGAGGATAGAAACCGGTGTCAATGCCGTGGTTCATCTGCGACAGGCGCACGTAGTGCCGCACCAGATCAATCTCCGAGACCTCTGGCAGCGGCAGCTCCTCGCGCTCACAGCCCGCGGGCAGCGGCGTCTGGGGCACGTCACACGCGGGCAGGCTCACCGCCCGCCGGCCCGCCTGGCAAATCTCATAGATCAATGGCTCAGTCATCGGCCGCCTCCTCAGTCGGGCGATCGAGGTTAGGTAACTCTTCCAACGCCTCAGCCAACGCCTCGATCTCGGCCCGGCTGTTCATCTCGGTGACGCACAGCAACATGTGATCCCGCAACGAAGGGTAGTCGCTCCCCAGGTCGTACCCGCCGATGATGCCGTACTCATCCAGCAGGAACTGGTTGATGCGCGCGACCGGCTGCGGGCAGCGCACGACGAACTCCTTGAAGAACGGCCCCTGGCTGACCACCTGGTAGCCGGGGAGCTTGCCGATCAGGTCTGCTGCAAAGTGCGCCTTGTGATAGCTCAGCTCCGCCGCAGTGCGCAGGCCGTGCTTGCCCATCGCGGCCATGTAGATGGCGGCTGCCAGAGCCATCAACGCCTGGTTGGTGCAGATGTTGCTGGAGGCCTTCTCGCGGCGGATGTGCTGCTCGCGCGTGCTGAGCGTCAACACGAAGCCCCGCTTGCCCTCGGCGTCCACGGTTTGGCCTACGATGCGACCGGCTGATTTGCGCACGTCGCCCATCTTCATGGCAAAAAAGCCCAGGTAGGGTCCGCCGAAGTTGAGCGGATTCCCCATCGGCTGGCCTTCGCCCAGCGCGATATCCGCGCCGTAGCGGCCCGGCGGGGTAAAGAGCCCCAGGCTGATCGGATCCACCGCGACGACGAACAACGCGCCGTCCGCGTGCACCTTGTCGGCCAACGCCTGCATCTCGGCCGGCGTGTAGAGCCGGCCCAGGAAGTCGGGGTTCTGGACGATCACGCAGGCGGTCTCTTTGTCCACGGCCGCGGCCAGGGCATCGAGGCTGGCCGACGCCGGGACGTCGTCGCCCACCACCTGGATGCCCATGCCCTGGGTATACGTGCGCACCACCTGGCGGTAGTGCGGATGCAACGTGGGGCTGAGCACGACCCTGCTGCGCTTGCCGCGGCTGATCTGGAGCGCCATGATGACCGCCTCGGCGGTCGCGGTCGCAGCATCGTAGTGGCTGACGTTGGCGGCCTCCATGCCGGTCAGCGCGCAGATCATGGACTGATACTCGAAGTGGGCTTGCAGTGTGCCCTGGCTGATCTCCGGCTGGTAGGGCGTATAGGCTGTGAAGAACTCCGAGCGATGGAGGAGAAAATCCACCACACTCGGCACAAAGTGGTTATACGCGCCTGCGCCCAGGAAGCAGCTCAACTGGCCCAGGTGATCGTTCTCCTCGCTCAAAGCCTGGAGCTCGCGGAGCGCCTCCATCTCCGAAAGGGCTGGCGGCAGATCGAGCGCCGGAAAGCGGCGCTCTTCCGGGACATCCCGAAACAACTCCGCCACCGACCGGGCGCCGATCGTCGCCAGCATTGCGGCCCGATCAGCGTCGGTATTGGGAATGTAGTTCATTCATGCCCGCCCTTCTCTTCTTCTTCCTGAACGTACGCCTCGTATGCCGCGGCGTCCATCAGGTCATCAGCCTCACCCAGGTCGGTCGGCTTGATCTTGACCATCCACGCCTTGCCGTAGGGATCTGAATTCACCCATTCAGGGTTGTTCTCAAGGCCGGCATTGATCTCCACCACTTCGCCGCTGATCGGCGCGTAGGCATCCTCGGCCGCCTTGACCGATTCCACCGTGCCCAGGCTCTCGCCCTTCGTCAGCATATCGCCGACCTCTGGCAACTCGACGTAGACGACATCGGACAGCAGGTGCTGAGCGTAATCGCTGACGCCGATCACTGCGCTGGCACCCTCCACGCGCACCCATTCGTGCGATCTGGCGTAACGGGCCTTGGGATCGAACTTGTAGCTCATGTGATTCCTCCGTTGGTAGATTGGTGGTTGGTAGGTTGGTAGGTTGGTAGGTTGGTGAGAGCTGGGTTTCGGGAATGAAAAAGACGGGATCGTCAGGCCTTGCGCCCGCGTCCCGTCTCTGTCATGCGACCTGAGAGATTGCCATGCCTATCCGAACCTGCAGCACAGCTTCGGGAAAGGTGCGGCTTGCCCCGTCGGTGGCCTGTAATACGAACAGGCACTCTCCAGAGTACTGTCCCAGCGCGATCCATTGGCCTGAGAGATTGTCTGTTGCCCCTTCGGCGATTCCGGCAGATAAGGTTCACTATCGGAATGCTCTCTCGCGCTGTTCTTCCAGTGATATGGAATTCGATCGGCAGGCGTAGTGTAGCATAGCCTTGCGCAGGTGTCAATGCTGCGAATTGACTCACAGCAATTCCCGTGTAAGTCGTTGACCACTTGACAACCCGCGGCGGGTGATGATATAAGGGACTTGCGTGCGTCATTCCCTTGTCAGACGAACTGGTTACAGAGGTGGTGCACCGGTGTCCTGCGGTTGGCTCTGCCCGTTGCGTCTTGCGTTCGTTCTCTTGCTGGCGGTGCAGGTCGCGCTGCCCTATCGCCTGGTGTTATCTCCTGCTGTGGCGCAGGCCGGCAATCCCGCCACCACCTCCCCCATGACTGAGGTGCAGGAAGCGGCCGCGGCCCCGGCCAGAGCGCCGTTCCGCACGGCGGAGAGCACGTCTGGCCGGCCTGCGCACGGGTGACGGCCGCGCCGTGTTGGCCGAGTTGCGCCTGGCCGATGGCACGCTGGTTGCTCAGACGGCCGCTACCGTGCGGGCCGCGCCGCCCGCGGCTGTGACGCGCAAGCTCGGGCCGGCCGGCGGCGTGGTGGCGTTGGCCGCAGAGGGCGTGACCTTGACCTTCCCGGCTGGCGCGTTGAGTGAAACGGTGCAGGTGTATGCACGGCCGTTGGGTCGGCCCCAAGATGCGCCGGGCAACATCCACCGCGCGTACGAGAGCCTGACCGCGCCGTATTCGATGCCGCCGACGGCCGGTCTGCTGTACAAAGTCCGCCAGATGACGAGCGTGTGCGACGGCCTACAACTTCCGGCTGACGACCCTGAAGAGGCGTGCGCAGGTGTGCAGATTTGGGATCCGACGACCGGTGAGTTGCTGCGACATCTCTGGAACGAGTCGGGCCGCCTGCCGCCGCCAAGCCGTCGGACCGACGCTGCGCTATCGGCAGATGGCCGCCTGGTGAAGTATTCATCAGGCGCAGCCTCAGACAAAGAGTTGCCCATGCATCTTGGATTCGTCGTCAAACCACTGGCGCGGCCGGAACTGAAGAGCCACGACAGCCGCCGCTGGCAGAACAGCCCCCACCTCAGCGTCAGCCTGGCTTATCTGCGCGATGTCTTCGCCTACCTGGCCGAGGCCCAGATCGGCATGTACCGCATCTCGTCGGAGCTGGCGCCCTACGCCACTCATCCCGACATGCCGCAGTTCCACAACCAGGTGGCCGAGTGCGCGGCTGAGCTGGCTCAGCTTGGCGAAACCGCCCGCGCGGCCAGCCTGCGGCTGTCGTTCCATCCGGCGCAACACGTGGTGCTCAACGCGGCGGCCCCTGCTCTCGTCGAACGCAGCGCCGCTGACCTGATCGTCCAGTCCGCCATCCTGGATGCCATGCGTCAGGGGCCAGAGGGCGTGATCGTGACGCACATGGGCGGCGTCTACGGCGACAGGGCCGCGGCGCGTGACCGCTTCTGCGCGGCTCACGATAGGCTGCCGGAAGCCGTGCGTCGCCGCCTCGTGCTCGAAAACGATGACGTGCGCTTCGGCGTCGCGGATACGCTGTGGGTGCACGAGCGCACCGGCATACGCCTGGTATTCGACAACCTGCACCATCGGTTGAACAACCCCGACGGCCGGCCGCCCCGCGCCGCGCTCGCGGACTGCCTGGCCACCTGGCCGGCCGGCGTGCGGCCCAAGATCCACTTCAGCACCCCGCGCACAGAATGGCTGGTGGAAGAACAGCGAGGCAGCCTGCCCCCACGCGTGCGCCAGGCGCGCTGGCAGCATCATGCCGATTATGTCAATCCATTCGAGTTCATTGATCTGCTGCGCCAGGCCGAGGGGCTGCGGCCGTTCGATGTGATGCTCGAAGTGCGCGCAAAGGACCTGGCGCTGCGCCAGTTACGCCGCGATCTGGCGCGCTATGCGCCTGATCTGGCGGCGCGGCTGGAGCCGGCGCTCCCGGCTGAAGATCACGCCGCGGCGGAGGCCCTCACGAGCGATGAGGAGGTAGGGTGACTGTAGGGAAGCCAGGTCCAGGACTTCCTGCGCAGGACCTCGATGCGGAAGTCGTCGCAGTGCGTGAGGAGTTGGACGGCGCCGGCCCGGCCTTCAGCAGGGAGCGTTACGAGCGGGAGCAGACGCCGTTCCTGCTCAACTTGCGGCGGGAGGGGGTGCCAGTATGAAGCCCGAAGTAGCGGTACTGTTTGAGAAAGCCGCCAGCAGCCGCGCCGCCGTGCTGCTGGCCGGCCGGGACTACCTGGACTTCGCGGCCTCGCGCGCCTACTACGCGCTCTCTTACGCGGCCGAGGCTTTGTTGCTGACCGAGGGTCTCTCCTTTTCCAGCCATGCCGCGGTGAGTGCCGGATTTGGATGTGAAGTTGGCTGAAGAAGCCTGAAAGGACGCAGAAGAAGGAGCACACAGCCATGCCAAAACCAAAGCTCACACCCGAAGTCAAGCTCCAGGCCGATGCCATCGTGGCGCGCTTCAACGTGGAGCAACTGCGCGGCCAATCCTGGGCGCATTACGTGACCAACTACCGCGGCGCTCACCTGTACCTGGGACACCAACGGGGAGGCCGGTTCTGGCCTATTTGCCGCCTGACCTACACCGGGGACATGAATCGCTGGGAGTTCGCCATCTACAAGTACAGCGACGAAGCCTACGACCCCGATGAGTGGTTCTTCACCGGCGCAGAAGAGGTGGATGGCACGATCGAGGGCGCCATGCGCGCGGGCTTGAAGGCGTATCCCCCATGATCGCGACTGACAGATCATGATCCCGCTGGCTTCCCATACCCGCCGCCGCCAGGCGTAGCGATGCCGATGCGATCGCCGCGGCGCGCATGGAAGCTCGTCTTGCCTGGCAGCCGACGCCAGCTCGGCTCGACCCCCGCCGCCACACGATGACGATTCTCGCCCAGTGCGCCCGGCTCGCCGCCCGCCAGACCGTAGGGCGCGTGACGCCGGCGCTCCGACAAGATTGTCACCACAGCGTCAGCAAGAAGTTCGATCTCGCGGTAGAGACCATCGCCGCCCCGAAAGCGCCCGGCCCCACCCGAGCCGCGGCGCAGCTCGTAGCGCATGACGCGCAGCGGATAGGCGTACTCTAGCGCCTCGACCGGCGTGTTGAGGGTGTTGGTCATGTGGACGTGGATGCCCGATAGCCCAGCGCCGGCCGGCCCCGCGCCCATGCCGCCTCCGATCGTCTCGTAGTAGGCGAAACGCTCGCCGGTTCGCCCGTCCGCGCCGCCGATGGTCACGTTGTTCATCGTGCCCTGTGAGGCGGCCGGCGCCAGGCCAGGCCACGCCTGCGCGCACGCGCCGAGCAACACATCCACGATGCGTTGGGACGTCTCCACGTTCCCGGCTGCCACCGCGCGCGGGAAGCGTGCGTTCACCACGCTGCCCTCGGGCAGAATCACCCGCACCGGTCGAAAGATGCCCGCATTGGCCGGCGCCTCCGCGTCATCCAGCAGGCAACGGAGAACGTAGAACACCGCAGACAGCGTCACCGAGCGCACGGCATTGATGCCTCCCAGAACCTCGGCCGCGGAGCCGGTGAAATCCACGAGCAGGTCGTCGCCAACCACCTCCATGGTCGCCACGATCGCGATATCCTCCGTTCCGAAGCCATCATCATCCATCACATCCGAAAAAGAGCGCCGGCCAGGAGGCATCCGCCGGATCAGGTCGCGCACCAGCCGTTCGGCATAGTCCTGCAGGCGCGCCATGTACTCTGCCAGCAAAGGCGCGCCATAGCGAGCGGCCAGCTCGCGCAACCGCCGATCGCCGAGCCGCTGTGCGGCGATCTGGGCCGAAAGGTCGCCCAGCCGTTCTTCCGGCGTGCGGCTGTTGCGGACGATCAGGTCGAGCACCGAGTCATCCAGCACGCCGCCGCGTTGCAGCAAGACCGGGGGAATGATCAGGCCCTCCTGGAAGATCTCTCGCGCCAGCGGCATCGAGCCGGCCGCGATCCCGCCGACATCGGCATGATGCGCGCGGCTGGCCACGTAGCCGAGCCGCTGATCGGACGCGAAGACCGGCGATACCAGGGTGATGTCGGGCAGGTGCGAGCCGCCGCAATAGGGGTCGTTCAGCACGACGATGTCCCCTTCGCCGACAGAGGGGAAGCGCTCCAGCGCGGCGGCCACCGAGAGCGGCATCGCGCCCAGGTGTACGGGGATGTGCGCGGCCTGGGCGACCATCTGACCGGCCGCATCGAAAACCGCGCACGAGAAGTCGCGGCGCTCTTTGATGTTCGGCGAGTAGGCCGTGCGCCCCAGTGCGCCGCCCATCTCTTCCGCCACCGCGGTCAGCAGGCTTTTCATGATCTCCAACATGACGGCCGCTTCGGGAGTGCTCATCTTTCCTCCCTTCTCTCGCACACGAGGTTGAGCCAGGGGTCAACCTGGCCGGACCAGCCGGGGATGATGACGATCGTGGCATCCTCCTGCACCACCAGCGCCGGGCCGGCCAGCCGGCCACCAGGACAGAGCAGGTCACGCTCGTAGACCGGCGCCAACTGCCACTGGCCGCCAGCCCGCAAGCGCGTCTGGCCAACTTGGGCCGCGGCGGGATCGGGCGAGGGGGTGGGCGTCTGCGCCGTGAACTCTGGCCGGCTGCGGCGACCGCGCGCGGTCACGCGCACGTTGACCAGCTCGATCCCCGCGCGCGGGTCGCTGCCCGGCGGCATCGGCCGGGCATAGCCGTAGCGCTGCTCATGCGCGGCGTGGAAATGCCGCGCGGCCATCACGGGATCGGTCTCATCGGCCGGGATCGTCAGCTCGAAGGACTGGCCGCGATAGCGCAGATCGAGCGCCTGCTCCAACCCGGTCGCCTGGGGCGAGAAACCTTCGGCCATGAGATCGGCCTGCCCTTGGGCCAGCAGAGGCGCGAACAGCGCAGCCAACGCAGCGCGGTCCACCTCGACCAATCGGCGCATCACAGTGCGCGAGTGATCGGTGGTGAAATCAGCCAAGACCAGGCCCAGTGCGGACAGAACGCCGGGATGGCGCGGGATCAGGACACGGCTGACGAGAAGCGCCTCGGCCAGATCGAGCGCGTGCATGGGACCGGCGCCGCCGAACGGCAGCAGCGCGAAACCGCGCGGATCGAACCCGCGCGCAACAGAGATCACCCTGATCGCCTGCTCCATGCGGGCGTTCGCCACCCGCAGCACCCCCTCGGCCAGTTCGACGGGCGTCATGCCCAGCAGCGCGGCCAGCGGGTCGGCCGCAGCCTCGGCCGCGGCCCGATGGAGGCGCATCCGGCTTCCCAAAAAGCGCGCTGCGTCGAGCCGGCCGAGGAGCAAGTTGGCGTCTGTCACCGTGAAGACCGGCCCAGCGCCGGCCGATGCGCGGCCGTAGCAGGCTGGCCCTGGCTCGCTGCCGGCGCTCTGGGGACCAACGCGCAGCGCGCCGCCCGCATCAACCCAGGCGATAGAGCCGCCGCCGGCTCCCACGGTGTGAATATCCAGCATGGGAACGCGCACCGGCCAGCCTTCGATGCCTCCGAGGCCATCGAACCCCGGCCGGCCTTCGTGCGTGTGCGAGATCGCGGCGTCAGCCAGCCACGGACTGCCGCCGGGCAGCGCGACATCGGTGGAGGTGCCCCCCATGTCGAAGGTGATGATCTGATCGCAGCCGGCCGTCTTCGCCACGAAGACCGCGCCCATGACGCCCGCGGCCGGCCCCGAGAGCAACGTGCGCACCGGCTGGCGCCGGGCCGCCGATGCGCTCAGGATGCCGCCCGAGGACTGCATGATCCACAGACGCGGGCCGCTCGCCGGCCGCGGTCCGCCGGCCTCCCGTGTCCTTCCCGGAGTTTCGACTCCGAACTGCCCACCGCTCTGGCCCCGGCTGGCCAGCCCCGCCTCAAGTCGCGCCAGGTAGCCGTCCATCAGCGGCATGACATAGGCGTTGAGCACGGTGGTCGAAGTGCGTTCGTACTCGCGGAACTCGGGCAAGATCTCCGACGAGACAGAGACCGCCAGGCCGTGCGCTTCGGCCATCTGCTTGAGCCGCGCCTCGTGAACCGGATTGGCGAAGGAAAAAAGCAGACAGATGGCCAGCGATTGGGCGCCCGCTGCGACGACCTGACGCAGCACGGTCGCGGTCTCGGCTTCGTCGAGAGGCGTCAGTATCTCGCCGCCAGGCCCGATCCTTTCAGTCACTTCGAAGCGCAACCCATCGGCCACAGGCAGCCAGCGAGGGGCGAACGCCAGCCGATAAAGAGCCGGCCGCGTCTGCCGGCCGATGGCGAGCACGTCGCGGAAGCCGCGCGTGGTGATGAGCGCTGTGCGTGCGCCGCTGTGCTCCAGCACCGCGTTGGTAGCCACCGTTGTGCCGTGAGAGACGATCACTTCGGCCGCGACGTTCAACGCGGCGAGCCCGGCCAGCAAGGCCGTCGAAGGATCAGCCTTCGTGGACAACAGCTTGAAGATATGGAGCCGCCCCTCGGCGAAGTAGACGAGGTCGGTGAAGGTGCCGCCGACATCCACGCCGACGATCGGCGCATGGCTGTTCGGTGAAGAGATGAGAGTGATGGCAGACCTCCAGGATGACTGGTGAAAGCCAGGAATGGCCTGCGGCGGATTATAGCACACAACTCGCGCCGGCCGCACGTGGCGCAAGATGGCATCTTGCGCCACGCATTCATCCGCCTGGCTATGAGAATCGCGTTGTCTCTGGTACAATCAGGCAGTGCTCGACTGTGCATCCTCTGAAAGCCCCGTTCTCGTCGTTGTCGTCAACGACCCGGCCGACCTGGCGCGCGCCCGCGAGCAGGGCTGGTATCGCATCCCGCTGGCGCATGCGCCGCGACGCATCGCGGCCGAACACCTGGCCCTCTATCAGACCGCCGCGTTCCCGCCGGAGGAACGCTGGGCTGTGCGCTGGCTGGCGCCTGTGCGCGGCTATCGCCTGGCGCGGCGTCGCGAGTTGCTCCCCGAAGAGCCGGATCACCCCAGAGCAGATGCGCAGTATTACAAAGTCACGCTCGGCCCGCTGGAGCTGCTGCCGCGGCCGATTCCGAGCCGACGCTTGCGTCGCATCACGTTCATCTCCACCACCCTCGACAGGCTGTTGGCGGCCGAGGAGATCAACGATCTGTGGATCAAGAGCACGGCCCAGGAACGCCTGTGGGCCGCTCTCAAGCAGGCGGATGTGGAAGCCGAGCGCCAATACCCGCTGCGCGAGGATCAGCCGCACTACGTCGCTGACTTTGCACTGCTGTGCCGCGGCGGCAGGGTAGCAGTGATCGTCGAAGATGAACCGCGTGAAACGGACGGTCTGCGCGAGTCTTGGCCGCCCGACTATCTGCTGGCGGCCGAAGGCTGGCGAGCAGCGATCGTCACACGCGCCGCGCTCGAAGCCGACCCGGCCGGCTGGGCCCGGCGGTTGACTACCATGGTCGCCGAGCTGGGCGGCATACTTCATCCCTGTGAAAGGGGTACTCTCACGTCATGACCTACGATTTCGACCGGGTAGTGGAACGACGCCACACTGACAGCCTCAAGTGGGACGTCTTCAACGAGGATGTGTTGCCGCTGTGGGTGGCCGACATGGACTTCCCCGCGCCGGAAGCGGTGACGCGTGCCCTTCACGAACGGATTGACCACGGCATCCTGGGCTATGGCAGGATTCCCGCAGGCTTGCGCGAGGTAATCGCAGAACGGCTGGAACGGCTTTACAGTTGGCGGGTGGGGCCAGAGGCGCTGATCTTCACGGCAGGGGTCGTGAACGGCTTCAACCAGGCATGTCATGCGATCGCCGAACCAGGGGCCGGCGTCCTGGTGCAGACGCCGGTCTATCCGCCCTTTCTGACTGCGCCTGGAAATGCAGGCATGGCGCGCGACGAGATGGAGCTGACGCGGCAGCCCGACGGCTGCTACGTGATTGACCTGGACGCCTTCGAAGCCGCGATCCGCGACCGCACGCGTCTCTTCCTGCTGTGCAGCCCGCACAACCCGGTCAGTCGCGTCTTCGATCGTCGCGAGCTGGAACAGATGGCTGAGATCTGCCTGCGCCACAACCTGGTCATCTGCTCGGACGAAATCCACTGCGACCTGATCTTCGACGGCTACCAGCACATCCCCATCGCCGCGCTGAGCCCTGAGATCGAGGCGCGCACGATCACCCTGTTGGCGCCCAGCAAGACGTTCAACATCCCTGGCCTGCACTGTTCGGTGGCGATCATCCCCGACGCGGGTCTACGCAAACGCTACCAGGCTGCGCACAAGGGGCTGGCTTCGCACGTCAACGTGCTCGGCTTCGTGGCCGCGCTCGCGGCCTATCGCGACGGCCAGCCGTGGCTGGAGGCGTGTCTGCACTACCTGCAAGCCAATCGCGACTACCTGACCGGCTTCGTGCGCCAGCGTTTGCCGGGCATTGCCGTCAGCCCTGTGGAAGGCACCTACCTGGCATGGCTCAACTGTCGAAACGCGGGCATCGCCGGCAACCCGCAGAAGTTCTTCCTGGAGAAAGCAAAGGTCGCGCTCAACGATGGTCCCAGTTTTGGTCGCGGGGGCGAGGGCTTCGTGCGGCTCAACTTTGGCTGCCCGCGCGCGGTCTTGACCGAGGCGCTGGAGCGAATGGCGCGGGCGCTGGCATGAAAAGAGCCGCCGCTCTTGGGAGCGGCGGCTCTTTTTATCAGATATCCCAGGAGCGATTCGAACGCTCGGCCTCTTCCTCCGCAGGGAAGCGCTCTAATCCACTGAGCTACTGGGACATAGCCCCCTGGAAACGAGATTCCAGGGCTGGCGGGGAGGGCGGGATTTGAACCCGCGAAGGATCTTTAATTGACCCTTACCCACTTAGCAGGCGGGCGCACTCGACCAGGCTATGCGACCTCCCCAGGGTACAAGTATGCATTTGTCTGGCGGAGGGAGAGGGATTCGAACCCCCGGTGACGTTGCCGCCACAACGGTTTTCCTTACCACACCTGCTTTCGCAAGCCGCTGATGCGTTGTGGTCTGGACCATATCTTCGCCATCACAGGCGTCTCGCGTATGGTCTCTGAGGATCCTGCCAACGTCCTCCAGATCAGTGATTACCCATGCCTCGCGATCTTCTCGTCGCTGTTGCTGTCGCAAATTCAACTGAGCCCTCGACGCCACTTCACTTGATCGCAAGAAACACACCTTGTCAAGTGGTTCGATGTAGATCGCGAGAATATCACATAGAGACGGATCGAAGTGGTGGATCACGTTTTTCGTTCGGTTGGATCGCACCGATTTCAGCCAGACCCGATATGTACCATACGGGGTCTGGCTTGCCGTCGCTTTGACCTGAACTCGGTAGAGACGGCCATCTCGGCCAGCAACAAGATCGAACGGCGCCTTGCTTGAAAACTGGACGAACACATCAAGACCGCTCTCTACCAGTTTTGTGATGACTTTCGCCTCCGCCAGACTGCCAAGACGAGTGCGAGCGTCCATTATTAGTCAGGCTCCGGCGGTAGCTAGGCAGTTTCCTGCTGGTCGTCCATTGTTCATCCGACCCGGGTTATCACCTGTTCGGTACCGTCGGCTTTAGGAGTTTCCAGCATACAGCGAGATGACTCCCTGTCCGTTCGTTTCCGGACAGAGGCTCGATCTTCCAAGACCGTCGCCATAAACCTCTCGGCCATCCCTCCACGATGCTATACCGTTTCGCAACAATGGTAAGTATAGCACGGCGCGGCGGAGATGTCAAAAAGCCGATCCGATGCGAAGTGTAACGCAAAACCGTCGGCGACTTCGTCACTGCGAGTTCCCATGCCGACACCGGCATGCGCTCCGGCAAGAACATGCGCGACCGGTTTCGAGGCTGTGCGAAGCCTCCTCTAGGATCAGCCGGTTCAGTTGGCTGAGCGACAGACCGCCTAAAGGCTCGAAACCGATAGAGGCGGTTTCCGATGTGCGCTCCCTCCCTCACCCGATGCGCGTCAGCCCACCCATGTAGGGCCGTAACACCTGGGGGACCACGATCGAGCCATCAGCCTGCTGGTAGTTCTCGATCACCGCGATCATCGTGCGCGGCAGGGCCAACCCTGACCCGTTCAGGGTGTGGACGTATTCTGGCCTGGCGCCCGGCTCGCGGCGAAAGCGGATGTTGGCCCGCCGCGCCTGGAAGTCCATGAAGTTGGCGCACGAGCTGACCTCCAGCCATTCGCCGCACCCCGGCGCCCACATCTCCACGTCGTACTTGGCGGCCGACACGAAGCTCAGATCGCCGGTGCACATCTGGACCACCCGGTGTGGAATGCCCAGTCCGCGGCAGACGTCCTCTGCGTGGCCGATCAGTCTGTGCAACTCATCCAGCGAGCTTTCCGGCGTCACGAACTTGACCATCTCCACCTTGTCGAACTGGTGGCCGCGTTTGATCCCGCGCACATCGCGGCCGGCGCTCATCTTCTCGCGGCGAAAACAGGCCGTGTAGGCGACGTGATTGATGGGCAGCCGGCCGCCATCCAGGATCTCGTCCCGGTACATATTCGTGACCGGCGCCTCGGCCGTGGGAATCCACCAGAAGTCCTCTTCGGCGTCGTGATACAGGTTGTCGCCAAACTTAGGCAGGTTGCCCGTGCCCACCATGATCTCCGATTTGACCATGTACGGCGGATACACCTCGATGTAGCCGTGCTGCTCGATGTGCAGGTCGAGCATCCAGGTGATGAGCGCCCGCTGCAGGCGCGCAGCCGCGCCCTTGAGGAGATAGAAGCGCGTGCCACTGAGCTTCACCCCGCGCTCGAAGTCAATGATGTCGAGCGCGACCCCCAGGTCCCAGTGCGCCTTCGGCTCGAAATCGAACTCGGCCACTGCGCCCTCGGCGCGTACGACGACATTCTCGCTTTCGTCCTTGCCCACCGGCACATCAGGATGCGGCAGGTTGGGGATGCGAAGCATGGCGTCCTGGAACGCCGTTTCTACCCGCGCCAACTCCTCGTCCAATGCCTTGATCTGATCGCCGATCTGACTCATGCGGCCCTGTAGCGCCTGGCCCTCGGCCCGTTTGCCCTCCCGCATCAGTTGGCCAATCTGCTTCGAGCCGGTGTTGCGCTCGGCGCGCAACGCCTCCACTTCGGTCAAGATCTGGCGCCGGCGCTCATCGAGCGCCAACGCCTCGGCCACGGGCGCATCGGTCGCGGCCAACACCGCCATCGCCGCGAAAACCCCGTCGCGGTGCTCACGCATGTATCGAATATCCAGCATCTATGCGCTCCTTTTCGCTGTCCAACTTCCAGCCTCCAACCTCCAACTTCCAACCTTCACACCCGCCACCTGGCCCACCACAGCCGCCGGAAGGCGGCCCACAGGGGGGTCCAGCGTGCGTCGGGGCTGGCGTCGGCGTGCGCAGCGATAGCTTCTGGCGCGTAGAGCGAGGTTTCGTAAGCCTCAGCGACAAACGCGGCATCGGCGCGCACCACCTCGGCCGCCCATTCTGCGCTGGCCCGCCGGACCAGCACGCGTTCCAGCGCGCGCTCGACCGCCCCGTCCAGCGCGGCCACATACTCGCGCGACGTGTCTGTTGCGCGCAACGGCTGGCCGAGCCGTCCGCCCCAACGCGCCAGCCGGGCATACCAGCTCGCCGCGCCTGTCGGGGGTTCGCCATTGCGCAGTCGGAACCAGACGAACAGATAGCTTAGCACGAGCAGCAGGTTGATGGCGCCGAGACCACGCTGCGTCCGGAGTGTGCGCGTAGCCGCGGCTGCATACACCGAACCCTGCTCGCGTATCTCATTCAGTCCCTGTTCCCACCCGATAGGGTCTTCATACGGATAGAATCCCGCGCCGGCCTCGCCCCCACGCGCCGGGGTCGCGCGCGCGGGGGTCGGCTCGAAGGGCGCCCAGCCGAAACCCGGAAAATAGATCTCTGGCCACGAGTGCGCCTGCAGCTCGCTCACCTCATAGCGATCGGAGCGCGGGTCGTATTCGCCGGTCGCGTAGCCGATCGCCAGCCTGGCCGGCACGCGATTCAGTCGCGCCAGCACCACCATCGCCGAAGCAAAGTAGTCGCAGTAGCCCTGGCGCAGATCGAACAAGAACCACGAGACCACTTCGCGTCCTGCGGGGGGCGCCGGCACGTCCAGACTATAGGACAATCGTCGCAAAGCAGCCTCGATCGCCAGCGCCTTGTCGTAGGGCGTAGCCGCGGCCGATGTGATCTCCGCGGCATAGGTCCGCAGCTCAGCAGGCAGGTTCTCGGGCAGGCCCAGGTACAGCTCTGCGATGTGGCCGGGATAGCGCTCGCCCGCAGCGCGCAGCAGATTCGGGTCGGCGTCGAGCACCGCGCCGAGCACGGTGTAGCGCACCGGCCCGCCCTGACCGGAAAGCGCGACGAGCTCGCCCGGCGCGCGCACCGTCGCCTCATACGGCCGATCGGCCGACAGCGGCTCGCCGGCCGCATAGAGCACCGAGCGGGAGGCCTCGACCACCTCTACCGAGCTGAGCACCTGATGCCGGCCGGCGGGGCTCAGCTCGATCCACGACTCTCCGGCCTTCAGCGCCTGCCGCACCAGATCGCTCCACGCCGGCTGTCCACCTGACCCACGACCGGCCGCAGGAGCGCCCGCCTCCCACCCGCGGCCAGTATAGCCGGCGAACGTCTGGCCGCGCCAGTAGAGCAGGTCGCTGGATCGCGCGCCGCGCACCCGCACGCGTAACGCGATCTCCTGCCCCAGCTCAGGCCGGCCGCCCAGCAGATGGGCGCGCGGCAGACCACCGGCCGCCACGCCCGACGGCGGGATCAGCGAGCGGCCCGGCTGCACGCCGACAAAGCTTTGCGTGAGGCGCTGCTCCACCTCCCGGTACGGTTCGCCAAACATGCGCCAGAACGCCTCCGACGCCTCTCGGGACGTCAGGAAAGGCAGAGTCGGCGAGGCGATCAGCACCAGCGCCACGAGCAGCAGCCCGATCAGCCCCGCCTCCAGCCGGATTTCGGGCGAATAGTCCACGCCCGTGCGCTCCCATTCCTCGATCAGCCAATGGTTGCCGCCCAGCACGAGCAGCATCGTCAGCGATCCAGCGTAGACGAGCAGCCAGGCATACCCGGCATCGGCGTTGTAGGTCTGTTGCACCAGCAACATCCCTGTGGGCAGCAGCGCCACGAAAGCCCGACCGCGGCGAGCCAGCCACCAGCCTGCCCAGGCAGCCACGAGCCAGGCGAGCAGCGCCGCAAACCCCACCAGCACCAGGTTATCGGCGAGCCCTTCGCCAGAGACCACGCCGTTCACCCACCAGCCCACCCGTTGAGCGAACGCAGTCAGCCGGTTGACCA
>VGOD01000030.1 GCA_016876015.1 Chloroflexota bacterium | reverse complement strand
AATCCAGAAATCACGGGCGTCGGAATAGAGGCTTCAGCCGGTCAGCGCGAGGGGCAAGTTGCCGGGCCGCTGCGGTCAACCGGCTAAAGCCTCGAATCCAGAAATCACGGGCGTCGGAATAGAGGCTTTAGCCGGTCAGCGCGAGGGGCAAGTTGCCGGGCCGCTGCGGTCAACCGGCTAAAGCCTCGAATCCAGAGGTTCATTCCGAAGGGAAAGTACGCATGAACATCTGGCAAGGCCATCTCATCCGACTTCGCGGCGTTGAATCGCGCGACTGGGAACTGTTCGACCGTTGGGATCAGGATAGCGAAGTCGCCTGCTTCTGTTACCACATCGAGTTTCCGCGCTCGCAAGAGGGCACGAAAAAGTTCGCGGCCGAGGCCGCGCTCGCCCAGCCCAAAGATCACGCCTACCGCTGGCTGATCGAGACCCTTGACGGCGTCGCGGTCGGTACGATCAACACCCACTCGTGCGACTCGCGCCATGGCACGTTCGGCTATGGCCTGGCGATCGCCCGCGAGCACTGGCGCAAAGGCTACGCATCCGAGGCGATCCGCCTGGTGTTGGCCTACTACTTCCAGGAATTGCGCTATCAGAAGGCTACGGTGCGCGTTTACGCGTTCAACGAGGGCTCGATCCGGCTGCACGAGCGGCTGGGTTTCCAGCTCGAGGGCCGGCTGCGTCGCATGGTGTTCACGGGCGGCGCATATCATGACGAGCTGGTCTTCGGCATGACCGCGGAGGAATTCGTCCAGGCGCATCTGAAGCTACCCCCAATGCCCCATTGCACAACTGGTGGTATTGGAGTAGAATCATCCTTGTGATTCGCTTGTTCTGAAGGGGGGACGACATGAGAACTCACAAGGGACCGTTGGCTGCCACCTCCTGGATCGGCGCGTTGCTGCTGGGCGTTCTCTTGATGACGATCGGCGACGCCCCCTTGAAATCGTTCTCGACCGCCGCCCCAGCCGGGCCGGCGGTCGCTCGCACACAGCTCTTCCAACAAGGTCTGGCCGGCTACACCGGTGTGCGCGATACCTGGGTCAGCAGCCTGAGCTGGGATGATCCGCCGCAATACACGGTCAACTACGGCCAGAATAGCGGGCTGGAGCTGAGCCGCAATGCCGGCGACAATCCGCTGTTGCGCTTCGATGTGGCCAGCATCCCGCCGAACAGCGCTGTGCTGACCGCCACGCTCTCGCTCTACAACACCACCCGCTCCAGCTACAGCGGCGCAAAGGATTTCGTCAGGCGAATCGAGCTGTTCCGCATGCTGCGTGATTGGGACGAGGGCAACCAGGTCGCGTCGCCGATGGATGCCAGCGGTAAGCGCGGCGCCACCGGCGACTATGCGTTCGCCTATCACCCCGGCGAAGGCGTGAACGATCCGTGGAACGCGCGCGGCATGGCCGCCGGCAGCGACTACTCCGCAGACCGCAACAGCTACGCCGATGTGGTCAACGAGGGCTGGTACGAGTGGGACGTCACCGTGCTGGTGCGCGCCTGGGTGCGCGGCGAGCAGCCCAACTTCGGCCTGACGCTGCGCGACGCTACTGGCTACGCGGACGATCACACCGATTGGCGCACCTTTGTCGCCAGCCAGGGCGCCGACCCCTCTCGTCGCCCCAAGCTGACGGTCGTCTACAACCCCGACGCGCCCCACGCGGACGCCGGCCCCGACCAAGTCAACCTGAGCTGGGACGGCAGCGCGATCACGCTCGACGCTTCGGCCAGTCACGACCGCCCCGGCGGCGACGACGCCAGCCTGGTGTACACGTGGCGGATTGTAGAGGGGGCGTATGGGGCTGGCATGACTGGTCCGCTGCAAACTGCAAATAGCAAATGGCAAATGGCAAACGGTCAATCTGTGATCTGCAATTTGCAATCTGCAATTTGCAATCCGCAAACCGAAATCTACAATCTCAAATCCAAAATCGTCCAGTTCACCCCCGACGCGCCCGGCGAATGGGAGCTGGAGCTGACCGTTACCAACAACCTGGGCGAGAGCGCGACCGACCGCGTCCACCTGCGTCTGCTCACCATCCCTGCAACTCACCCGCGCATCTACCTGACCCCGAACCGGCTGGCGACGCTGCGCGTTCGCGCTGCGCCAGGCAACCCACGCTGGGTGCAGCTTCTAGCCGAGGCGGACGATCTGGACGGCGAGATGCTGGCAAAGGCGCTGGTCGGGGTCATCACCGGGCAGACCGGCTACTGCGATCAGGCGATCGCTGCGGCGCAGGCGCTGCTGCTCGATCCTCATGATCACTCGACCCGCACAGGGGACATCGCGGTGGTCTATGACTGGTGTTATGGCCGGCTGACCGCGGGACAGAAGGCGTCCTTTGTGGACTACTTCAACACCTGGGGCGACGCCACGCCGAAGGGCAACGATTCGCCGGGCTGGGGCAACTACTGGCCGCGCTGGGGCTCCTCCTACGCACTGGCCGGGCTGGCGACCTACGGCGACAATCCGCGCGCAGTCGAGTGGCTTGACGAGTTTCGCTATCGCCGCTATCGCGATACCGACCTGCCGCTTCTGGAACGGATCGCGGCCGGCGGCGGCTGGCCCGAAGGCCCGGTCTACGATTGGATCGCCAACTGGCCGCGCATCAAGACGCTAGATGCCTGGCTGACCGCCGCAGGCGAAAACTTGTTTGCCAGCACGAGCTGGTATCGTGAGCGGCTGGGTTATCTGCTGCTCCAGCACTATCCTGGCTACGCCGAGCAGTGGAGCGTCCCCTATCACCCCTATCCTTCCATCGGCGACGCGGAGCGTAGCCGCGGCAGCATGACCAACTATGGCCGCATCATGGGGTTGATCTTGATCAGCCGTTATCCTGCTGATCCGATGGCGCGCCAACTGCAAGCCTACCTGGCGACCCCACCGGTGGACAACTCGATGAGCTTCCTTTACCACGAGGAGTTCCTCTGGTTCGATCCCGATCAAGGGGCCGATCCACCCGGCCTGCTGACCCACTATGCCACGGGCACAGGCGCGATCCTCATGCGCTCTGGTTGGCCCGCGGGCGCGGCCGACGCTGATTCGGCCGTGACCTACCTGACGTTCCAGGCCGGCGACCACTTCACCTACCACCAGCATTACGACCAGAACAGCTTCACCCTCTTCAAGCGGGGCGACCTGGCCGTGGAGAGCGGCATCTACAGCGGCGATGGCCGCTCGGATCACGATATCAACTACTACGCCCGCACCATCGCCCACAACACCCTGATCGTTTACAACCCGGCCGAGGATTTCCAGCACGCCCGGCCCGATGCCTATGCCAACGACGGCGGCCAGCGCACGATGTATCGCGCTAGCCGTTCTCCCGAGAGCATCGAGTATTTCGACCTGCATCGCACGCAGTACGACACCGGCGACATGCTCCGCTTCGAGCATACGCCTACCTACACCTACGCGCTCGGGGACGCGACCAAAGCCTACAACAACCCGACCTACAACCAGGCTATGGACGGCTATCTGCCCGGCAATGTAGCCAAGGTCAGTCGGTTTCAACGCGAGTTCGTGTATCTCCGACCTGTGGATGCTGCACTGCAAATAGCGAATAGCAAATTGCAGATAGCAGATAGCAAATTGCAAATAGCAAATAGCAGATTGCATATAGCAGATGGCAGTACACAACACGCACTACGCACTACGCAATACGCAATACACACTACGCAATACGCCCCCCGTGACTACCTCGTCCTCTTCGATCGCGTCGGCGTCACCCAACCGGCCTTCAGCGGATCGAACACCAAGCTGCTTTTCCACGTTTTGAACGAGCCGAGCGTTGACGCCGCAGGAACAATCGTCTCGCCGGGGGAAACGCTTTACAGTTGTGCCGAACTGGCAACGGCGATCTCGGGAGACGGCAAGCTGTTCATCAAGGTATTGCTGCCCGCGGCGCGCAACCTGCGCGTGGTCGGCGGCCGAGGGGTCAAGAGCTTCTGGGTCTTCGACCGCAACTACGACTGGCACTGGGACTCTGGCGAAGCGCAGCCGCGGCCGGTCAACGACTTCGAGGACGCGCCCTACGGCGAATGGCGGATCGAGCTGGAGCCGGCTGATGTTGCCTTGGAGCACAACTTCCTCACGGTGCTCTACCCCGCGATCAGCAGCACCCTCACGATGCCGGCTACCAGCCTGATAACTGCGACCGGCCTGTCGGGTGCGCACATCGCGGACCCCGACCTGAATCGAGTGGTTCTGTTCTCGGACGCCGCGCCGGACCTACCCCCCCAGCCCCACTCCCTGGAAGGGAGTGGGGAGAACTCCCCTCCCCTCGCAGGGGCGGGGTTGGGGGAGAGGTTAGGGGCGGGGTTGGTCTACACCTTCACGCCCACCACCGACACCCTGCATCTGCTTCTCGATCTGTCCCCTGGCGTGCGCTATAGCCTGGCCGTGACGCAGAACGGCGGCGTCCAAACGGTCATGCTCAATCCCGATGCGGCCGGGTCCTACACGGCCAGCGACCAGGGCGTGCTGAGCTTCATCACGACCGGCCAGGGCGCGCCAGGCTCCACGCCAACTCCCACGGCTACAGCGATGCCGACTCGCAGCCCTACCCCCACTCGCACGCCGACTCCCACGCCCACCCCGACGTCCACCGCGACCCCCGCGTGCGTGCGCGATTTCAACGGCAATGGTGTGATTGACGTGCTGGACATCCAGTCCGCGCTCGTCGAAGCCCCTTGCATCGCTTATCTACCACTGATCGTCGAACAATGGCGCAGGCCTGCGCCCACCGCGACGCCCACGCGGACGCCGACCCCCACCCGAACAGCGACGCGCACCGCCAGCCTGACCCCGACGCGGACCCCAACCCGGACGCCGACCGGCACGCCTACGCCACATCCCGCCATCCCCTGCGCCCTCTTCCCAGCCGACAACGTCTGGAACACACGCATTGACGCCCTGCCCACCGACGTCAGCTCGACCACCTATGTCAATACCATCGGCGCGACCCGCGGCCTGCACCCTGACTTCGGCGCGGGACTGTGGGACGGCGGGCCGATCGGCATTCCCTACGCGGTTGTGCCGGCCAGCCAGCCGCTGGTCGCGATGACCTTTGGCTACGCGGACGAGAGCGACCCCGGCCCCTATCCCATCCCTGCGGACGCGCCGGTGGAGGGCGGCCGGCAGAGCGCCGGCGACCGCCACGTGCTGATCGTGCGCAGCGGCGACTGCACGCTGTACGAAACCTGGGACTCGTGGCCCACGCCCGATGGAAGCTGGTACGCCGGCTCCGGCGCACGTTTCGATCTGGCCTCGCACGCGCTGCGACCAGACGGCTGGACCTCGGCGGATGCGGCCGGGCTGCCGATCCTGCCCGGCCTGGTGCGCTACGACGAGGTGGCCAGCGGCGAAATCCGCCACGCGCTGCGCTTCACCGCGCCGCAGACGCGCCGCGCCTATGTCTGGCCGGCGCGACACTACGCCTCGACCCTGACCGGCAGCCAGTATCCGCCGATGGGCCAACGGTTTCGGCTGAAGGACAGTTTCGACATCTCCGGCTTCTCGCCGACCAACCAGGTGATCTTGACGGCGCTCAAACGGTACGGCATGTTCCTGGCCGACAACGGCTCGGCCTGGTTCCTCTCCGGTGTGCCGGATGAGCGGTGGGACAACGAGGATCTGCACGACCTTCAGGTGTACGTCCACGGCGCGGACTTCGAGGCGGTGGATGAGTCGGGGCTGATGGTGGATCCCGATTCGGGGCAGGCGCGGCAGTAGCGAGCACGTTTTTCGACCGAACGTTGCTGCGAGCGCGGATTCGTGGTAGACTGCGCCCACATCATCAGAGGAGGTATGCCTATGCCCGACGGCAAGCTCTGGATGACACGCGATCGTTTCGGAAATGAGATCTACCTGACCACTGAGCGATGGGCGCATATCGTTGACTCAGATAACCATCCAGAGGTTGAGCCATTCTTCGATCTGCTTGCTGAGACAATTCGCCTGGGGCGTCGCCGTCAAGATCCATATGACCCGCGTGGCTATCAGTACTACCGGGCTTTTCCGGCGTTGCCTGACGAAAACACGCATCTGGTCGTCTGCGTGCGTCTTCGCTGGAATACCGATCCAGATGGCACGATGCGCGAACAGAAGTTTGTGACGACCGCCTACTTCACGTACCTGGAAGGTGAGAGATGAGCCAAACGAAGATCAATTATGATGCTGTGGCGGATGTGTTGTATGTTTCCTTTGGCCGGAGCGAGCATGTGACTGGTGTGGAGCTGGCCGACAATATCCTGCTTCGTCTGGATACTGGCAAGGCCACCGGCGCTGCCCCACGGGCAGTGGGTCTGACGTTCATCAGCTTCGGGAAGATGATCGCGCGCCAGCGCGAGCAGCCGTTCAGCGTGACGTTGGCCGATTTGCGAGGTTTGCCGACAGACCTCTGGAAGGTCGTACTCGAAGTCACCACCGTTCCACCGGTGAGCGACTATCTCACCGTCGGGCTTTCAATGGCGCAGCCATTTCCGGCTGTGCCCGAACTGATCGCCGCGTGAAGACGTGACTGCCGCTTGCTTGATCCATCCTGTGATTCGATGTAAAGCCCACGCAGCCTCTCTACTCCGTTGGCGCGGTCATCAAGTGCCGCCGGCCGAGAGATGGCAGGACGCGCCATGAGTGGCGGCCGCTTGCCGGCGGAGTTACGAGAGGAACTTCTGGCTGCTGATGACTGCCGGTGCGCGTATTGCCGTCTCCTGCTAGACACACCTCGCCGCTCTTGACAGAAAACCATTTCCGAGTATGATAGAGGGCAGTTCGGCGCGCAAGCGCCATTCCCACCCCACGAAAGGAGGCAAGTCCATGGCCCATATCGAACTCCTGGCGCAAGCCGCTCGGTTTGCGACGATCACGCTTGCCTCTCGCTGCCCGGATAGGAGCCAAGACCGGTAACGGACCTTCTCCATGGGATGCCAGGCCATGAGCGGCAGGCCGATCGCGCCCGCTCATGGCCTTTTTGTTGCAGCAAGACCTAATGGAGAATCAAAGTTGGCAACTCGCAAAGAACGCATGTGGCAGCATATCCGCGCGGACAAGGTGATGCGCCAGGTCCGCAAGCAAGCCAAACACCAACACGATGAGGAACGGGTGCGCCGCAAGGAGTGGCAGACAGCCGACTTCGACGACCTGAAAAGCCTCGATGAGCTGGACCTGCCCGCGCAAGAGCGGGTGATGCCGCGCGGGGAACGCGACCGCCGCCGCTCCAACCTGTCCGCCGCGCTGGCTGAGCTGGTCGCTGACCCGGCCCGATCGCCAATGCCTGCCACGCCGGCTGAGGCCCCAGGTCGCCAGGGGGTTGTCGTGGAGACGGCCAGCGGCCTGTGTCGCGTGGACATCGGCGAACAGGCCATCTTGTGCACGGTGCGCAACTCGCTCAAGTTCGCGGGCAGCGGTCAGGTGAAGGCCGTGGCGGTGGGCGATGACGTGATCGTCTCCCTCGACGGCGCAGAGCGGGGCATGGTGGAAGAGGTCTTGCCTCGGCGCAGCGCCCTGGCGCGTCCCGATCCATTCTACAGCCACCTGGCCCAGGTCATCGTGGCCAACGTAGACCAGTTGCTGATCGTCGCCTCGTGGCGCGAGCCGGCCTTCTGGCCGGAGCTGACCGATCGCTACCTGATCGCCGGAATACGCAACGGCCTGACGCCGATCATCTGCGTCAACAAGACAGACCTGGCGACCGATCGGGTCGAACTCGAACGCACCCTGGAGCCCTACCGCCGCGCCGGTTACACGACCCTCTGCACCAGCGCCCGCACGTCCGCAGGGTTGGGAGAGCTCGCCGCGCTGCTGCAGGGCAAGACGACCGCGCTGGCCGGGCTGTCGGGCGTGGGCAAATCGTCATTGCTCGCCGCGGTGCAGCCAGGTCTCAACCTGCGCATCGGCGATGTCAGCGAGCGCCGGCACGAGGGCCGGCACACGACAACCCAGGTCACGCTGCACCGGCTGGACGGCGGCGGCTTTGTCGTGGACACTCCTGGCATCCGCGAGTTCGGGCTGGCCGGGCTGCGCCGCGGTGAGCTGGCGCGCTTCTACCCGGAGCTCGCGACGACCGCGCAGGGGTGCCGTTTCGAGGACTGCTCGCACACGCGCGAGCCTGGCTGCGCGGTCAAGCTGGCGGTGCGCGAGGGTCGCATCTCGGCCATGCGCTATGACAGCTACCGCAAGATCTACGCCGCACTGCCGCTGTGATGTGAGGTTGAGGCTGAGGTTGAGGCTACGGTCGAGGTTGAGGGGGCGGCTGCGGTTGCGCTCTGGGCTGGCTTGTGGTAGACTGCGATCGTCGTGTAGATCGTGAGTCCACTATCGGAGGCCGTTCCGCTGCACGCGGGACGGCCTTATCATGTAGCGAACCAGAACCATGCTCCTGTACATCATCCGTCATGCTCAATCCACTAACAACGCGTTGGCCGATGCCAGCGCGCGCATCTGCGATCCGCCGCTGACCGACCTGGGCTGGCGACAGGCTGAGCTGCTTGGCCAGCATCTGCTGGCCGGCGTCAATCGCGACCCACTCTGGAGCGGCGATCCTGCGAGCCTGCACCGCAACGGGCACGGCTACACCATCCATCGCCTGTTCTGCAGCCCCATGCGCCGCGCCCTCCAAACAGGCGATGTGATCGGCCGCGCGCTGGGCCTGACGCCCGAGGTGTGGGTGGACATCCACGAAGAAGGCGGCATCTGGCTGGATTACGGCGGCGAGATCGGCGTGGTCGGCTATCCAGGCATGACGCGCAGCGAAATCCTGGCCGGATTCCCAGGCTTCATCCTGCCCCAGGAGATCACCGAGACGGGGTGGTGGCGCAGCGGCCGCGAGGATGTGGCGGCGGTCCGCGCCCGCGCAGAGCGCGTCGCCAGGACGCTCCAAGGGTGGGCGAAGCGCGATGCGCGCATCGCGCTTGTCACCCATGGCGCGTTCACGTCGTACCTGTTGCGGGCGCTGCTCGCACAGCCGCCATCGCTGCCGGCCTTCTATCACCAGGACAACACCGGCATGACCCTGGTTCGTTTTTGGCCGGATGACGCGCTCAGCCTGCGCTATCTCAACCGGGTTGATCATCTGCCTGTCGAGCTGATCACATGAGCTTTTTGCTGGCAGAAGGAAAGGATGCCGCGTGGCCCTCTCACGTCCAGACCTGAACGGAGTATCGCCCGCCATACGGGCCTACATCGAAGAACTCGAAGCCGAATTGGCGCGCCGCCAGAAACCCGCAGGGTCTCCCAGACCCTTCGAGTCAGCCGAGATCGAGCCAACTCCGGTCGAACCGGCCGAGCCGCCGACCACCGTGAACCTGATCACCGTGAGCGCGGACGGCCAGGCCAAGCGCACGCCACGCCATCTCTATCAGCGCCAGGGACGCGGGGGCATGGGTATCTTCGACCTGGATGCGCCCGCCGACGATCACCCCGCATTTCTCAACCTGGCGGACCAGAGCCAGACCCTGGTCGTCGTCACCAGCCAGGGCCGCGCCTTCCCTCTGCCGGTGAGCCAACTGGCCGAGGCGCCCGTGCGCGCTCGCGGGCAGGCGCTCAACCAGTGGCTGCAGCGGCAGCCCGGCGAGCGCGTCGCGGTCATCTTCCCCGATCAGGGCAGCGGCTATCTGGCGCTGGCCACGGTGCGCGGCCAGGTGCGACGGCTGCGCTATCACTACTTTGGCCGCAACCTCCAGCCAGGCACGGTCCTCTACGACATCCGCGAAGGCGGCGCGCCCGCGGCCTGGTGCTGGACCCCCGGAGATGTGGATTTGTTCATCGCCACGCGCAAGGGCAACGCCATTCGCTTTGCCGAGACACAGGTGCCCGTGCGCGGGGGGCTGGGCATTCGCGTTGACCCGGACGATGCGGTCGTGGGTCTGGCCTCGGTGCGCGAAGAGAGCGGCGTCTTCCTGCTGGCCGCAGACGGCAAAGGTACAATTCGCCTGATGGCCGGGTTCAGCAAGAACAAAGAGCCGGGCGGCGGCGGCAAGACCGCCATGAAGACTGACCGGCTGGCGGCTGCTGCGACCGTGAACGCGGGCGATGACATCTTCGTCGTCTCGCGGCTCGGCAAGATCATCCGCTTTCGCGCGGACGAAACGCCGGCCAAGGAAGGCGTGGTGCAGGGGGTCAACTGCATGAGCTTTCGAGCGGATGAGGCGATGGCGGTTGTAACCTGTACTCCCGGCTCCTGACCGCGGCCGCCGAGGCGCTTCACGTGGCGGCCGCTTGCGAAGCGCCCGCCGCCTGAGGCAACGTCTACACACAGTCAGAGTATCCCCTATGCGCGCACTGAAACGTCTCTTCGGCTATCTTGGCCCGTACTGGAGAATCTTGACGCTCACCAGCGCGTTGATCCTCCTGCACACCAGTCTTAACCTGCTGCCGCCCCTGTTTCAGAGGCAGATCGTGGACGGTGTTATCGGCCGGCAGCAGCTCGAACGCCTGTTGCCGCTCATCGCCGGGCTGATCGGCATCTACGCGCTGTCGGAGATGGCGAATTTCGGCGATCAGTATCTGCGCCATACCATCGGCGAGCGGTTCCTGTACGATCTGCGCATCCGCATCTACGACCACCTGCAGCGTCTCTCCCTTTCGTTCTTCGAGCGCACCTCCACGGGCGAGCTGATGTCGCGCGTCAGCAATGACGTCAACGCCCTGGAGCACTTCGTCACGCATGGCACGATCCTCACGGTGGTCGACGCGCTGCGGCTGATCGGCGCGATGGTCGTGCTGTTCTTGCTAGAGTGGCGGCTGGCGCTGGTCGCGTTGATCCCGATCCCCCTCATCGCTTTCGCGTTGCGCTACTTCAACCTGCGCGCGCGACCCATCTATCGCCGCGTGCGCGATCGCCTGGGCGATATCAACGCCCGCCTGCAAGACGATCTGGCAGGCATTCGCGTGATCCAGGCTTTCGGGCAGGAGAATGCGGAGCTGGGCCGTTTCAGCGCCATCAGCCGCATCTACCTCACAGAGCGCATCAAGGCCATCCGCACCTGGTCCACCTTTTTTCCTGCGATGTCATTCGTTTCCGCTACAGGCGGCGCGTTGGTGTTGGGGGTGGGCGCGTGGATGACCGCGGCCGGGCAGTTGTCGTTGGGCACGCTGGTGGCGTTCCTGGCCTACATCGCCTCGTTCTACGAGCCGGTGCGCCGGCTGGTGGATGTGGATAACACGTTTCAGCAGGCCATCGCGGCCGCCGAACGCATCTTCGAGCTGCTGGATCAACGCTCCGACATCGTGGATGCGCCGGACGCGGTCGCTCTCGACCAGGTGCGCGGGGATGTGGTCTTCGACGACGTGCACTTCCACTACGGCAAGTGTGATCTGTTGACCAACTCGCCGCTCCTGGCCGCCCAGCCGGCCGCGGGCGACGGCAACGGGACGGACCGGGCAGCCGAGGTGCTGCATGATGTGGACTTTCGCATCGCACCCGGCGAGGTCGTCGCACTGGTCGGGCCGAGCGGCGCGGGCAAGACGAGCATCGCCAATCTGCTCTGCCGTTTCTACGATCCCACACACGGCCGCATTCTGCTGGATGGCCACGATCTGAGACAGGTGCAGGTGCGCTCTCTGCGCCAGCGCGTCGCGGTCGTGCTGCAAGACACCTTTCTCTTCAACGCCACGGTGCGGGAGAACCTGCTCTATGGCAAGCCGGACGCAAGCGAAGACGAGCTGATCGCGGCCGCGCAAGCGGCCTTCGCGCACGATTTCATCATGGCCATGCCTCTCGGCTATCGCACCGAGATCGGCGAGCGGGGAGTGAAGCTGAGCGGCGGCCAACGCCAACGGCTGGCGCTGGCGCGCGCGATCCTGGCGGACCCGCGCATCCTCATCCTGGATGAGGCCACATCATCGGTGGACGCGGAGGCGGAGTATCTGATCCAACAGGCCCTGGAGGAAGTGTTGCGCGGTCGCACGGCCCTGGTAATCGCGCATCGCCTGAGCACCATCCGCAACGCCGACACGATCATCGCGCTGGAAGGCGGCCGCATCCGCGAGGTCGGCAATCATCGCAACCTGCTGGCCCGCGGCGGGCTCTACAGCCAGCTCTATCAGCGCCAGTTGGAGCTGGCCGGCAACCCCGCGTGAGGTCAATGCGCCACGATCTCCCGCTCTATGTCAGCGCATTCTCGCTCAGTTTCTCCAGCGCAGCCTCCAGTTCCTCGACCTGCGCGATCAGCGCCTGGAAGTCTGTTCGCGTGGGGACCCAGCGGCTGAGCAGCGTTCGCTCCAGCCTGACTTCAAGAGACGACTCGGCCTCGGCCAGCAAGGGCAGGTCCGCAGTGAGCAAGCGCCGCCAGCGGTTCGCCTCCGCGGGGTCAACCTCGCCTCGCGCAACGAGTCCCTCGATGCGCCGTTCGATCGCGGCGTCTATCTCTTCGTCCGGGTGCGCCGCGGGGGCCAGGCCGCGGCGCAACGCCTCCCACGTCTCGCCGCCCGTGCGAATCAGCCCGGCCAATACCGCGCGGGGCAGACGACCGGCCTGTCGGCGTTCTTGCTCGGCGATAACCTGCGAAAGAACCATGGCCGTCAGGTCGTCGCCGGTAACGTGATCGGCGACCTTGACCTCTTGCCCCTGCCGCACCATCTCGCCGATCGCGTCGAGCGAGACATAGCGCCGGCCGGTCGTGTCGTACAGCTTGCGGTTGGCATACCGCTTGATGAGCGGCATGGCCTACCCCTTCTTGAGTTCGTCCATCTTGGCGGCCAGCTCGGCGATGCGCTCGCTCAGGCTGGCCAGGTCCGCTTTGGTCGGGATGTTCATGCGGCGCAACACTGTCTCGATGCGCTGATCGAGCTCCGCCTCCCACTTGCGGGCATCCTTCTTGCGGCGCTCAAGGAGGTCACGCAGCAGCTTCTTGCCATCCGCCTCGGCGATCTGACCGCGCTCCGTCAGTTTGTTGACGAAGTCCTCTGCCTCATCCTGCGCCAGCGCGACCGCGCCGATGCCTGCCAGCAGCACTTTGCGGGCTGCGGCGAACAGCGCGCTCTTTTCCGTCTCTGCGGCCTGTTGCTTCTCGTGGGTTGTCATGTTTCCCCCTTGTGAATAGCAGCTACATTCGTGTCGGCCAGGTTCCCAGTTCCGCCTGCGGGACGGCCCTGGCGGCTATGACGCATTGCGTCATGAGCCAGTATAGCACGTCGCGCCAGAGCCGTCAAGCGATCGGCCGCCAGGGGGTATAGCATCGGACTCACGTCGCCCGCGTCGCGTCAAGGCCGCGTTCCAGGAACAGTTGCAGGAATCCCGCCATCGCCTCATCCGAAGGCGGCTGGAGCGCCCGCGACGGATACTCTCGACCCAGGCTCTCGTACTTGCCGCCGCCCAGGTGATGGAAGGGCAGCAGCTCGACGGGGGGCGTGCGTTTCAGCCCGGCCAGGAAATCGGCAATCTTGCCCAGCTCGGCGGCGTTTGCGTTGAAGCCGGGGATGACGGGGATGCGGATGCAGAGAGCAACGCTGCTGGCTGCCAGCAGCCGCACGTTCTCCAGGATGCGACGATTGCTGACGCCGGCGCCCGCCCGGTGAGTCGCTTCATCGAACGCCTTGACATCCACCAGGAAAAGATCGGTGTGCGGGAGAAGGGCGGCGAGGGCTTCCCAGGGCACGTGGCAGGCGGTGTCTACCGCCGTGTGGAACCCACGCTGTTTGCTCTCGCGCAGCAGATGCAGCAGAAACTCATCCTGGAGCGCCGGCTCCCCGCCGGAGAAGGTCACGCCGCCGCCAGAATCTTCGTAGTACGGTCGGTCTTTCTCGACCTCGACCATCACCTCGGCCACGGTCATCTGCTTTGCCTTGATGATCAGCCCGCCCGCATAGCAGGCGTCCACGCACGCGCCGCACGTCTGGCACCGATCGCGCACGTAGATCCGCTGCCCTTGGGCTACGAGCTGAGCGCCCTGGGGGCACGTCTCCACACACCGCGCGCAGATGATGCACTTGTCCGGGAAGAACTGGACACTCGGCCCAACCGCCTGTGATTCGGGATTATGGCACCAGCTACAGCGCAGGTTGCACCCCTGCAGAAAGACGGTCGTGCGGATGCCGGGACCGTCGTGGATCGAGAAACGCTGTATGTCGAAGACCCAGCCGTCCATCTCATCTCAACCGTTTGCGCATGGTGTACCACGCGCCGCCATCCTCGACGACCTCGAAGCCCTGGCGACGATAGAGGCGCACCGCGGGGTTATCGGCCTGGACGCTGAGCGAGACAGCCGCGTAGTGTTCGGCTGCGGTCTCCCACAGCGCAGCCAGCAGCCGCGTGCCAATTCCCTGTCCGCGCCAGGCCGGCATCACCGCCATCGAGAGCTCTGGCGTGGCGTCGTCCACCCAGCCGTAGCCCCGCTCATCGCCCGTCAGCAGACGCAGCCACGCCGCGCCGACCAGCAGCGCCTCAGCGTCCACGGCCAGAAAGCCGATGTCGCCTGGTCGCCCCCAACCGGCGGCGTAGTGCGCCAGTTCGGGCGAGTGAACGATCTCCCTGGCGGGCGGCGCCGCGCCCGGGGACACATGGATCGCCTGGTAGAGCAGTTCCCACAGGCAAAGCGCGTCTTCACGGCCGAGCGGTCGGATGTGGATCTCGGAGGCTGTTTGACAATTCGCGGCTGGGCGGTTAGAAACCGCAGCAATCAGCGCGAGGCCTGCCGTCGCAGGCTCACCAGCAGTCGGCGCAGGCCGACTTCGCGAGGGTTGCTGCGACTTCGAGTCGTCGGGCGGCATATTCCAACAGACTCTCGTCACGCGAAGTTCAGCCGCATCACGTCCTGGCCATAGACGATGTCCATCGTCTCGGCTGGGAGCTCGGCGACGCCGTAGATACTCTCGTGATGCTTGAAGCCGGTGATGGGCTGCTCAGCGGCGTTGAGTCGCAGCGGGCCGCCCCAGTCGAACTCCAGGCGGTCGCCGCGGATCATCTGCCACGTCACGTGCAGCCCCTCGACCTTTGGAGGGGAGGCCAGGACGCGACGCCGGAAGTTCTCGAAGCTGGCATCGGCATCGCGCGCGCCCATCTGGCACAACCAGGCGCAACGCGAGCCTGTTGCGCGCAGCTCGCGGAAGGCGTCAGGCCCGCGCTGCATCAGCGCAAAGCCGGGCACGGCAGCGATCGCCAGGTATGCGTCTTCGACACGGGCAAACGCCCACCCCTCTTCTACTACGTGCTCATCGAAGGCATAGAGTGGGAAGTAGGCGTGCGTGAAGCCCAACCGATCTCCTTCCGGCAGGTTGTAGAGGGCGATCAGCGCGTCCTTCCATTGCGCCACGCGCGGCAGGCTACCGTTGCCGCGCCACCAGCCGGCGTCACGGCTCTCTGACTGGCTGAAGGTGGTCGGGTGATTGGTGAAGACGAGCGCCTCGGATCCCATGGTCGCCTGCCAGATGTGCTCGCGACGGCCGCGCTCGCCGGGCCGATAGTCTTGCGCAGAGCTGAGCATGAAGTCGGCCGTGCGGTAGGTGACGGTGTTGACGGCCGAGGCCGAGGTTGAGGCTGAGGTTGAGGTCGAGGCTGAGGAGGGCGCGATGGTGTGGCGTTCTGTGGCCCAGACCGCAGTCTCGACATCGCTGGCGATGGCATGGATGACGGTCGGGAGCTGATAGCTTTCGCCGGCCAGGATCAGGCTGATGGCTCCGAACATGCCAGCCTGATAGCTGCCCATGCCCCACAGCAAGCGGCTGATGGCGGTCTCCGGCGCGAAGTGCGTGCTGCGCAGGTAGATCGGTTGTGCGTCCGCGCGCGGCGCGGCGAACGCACCCCGGAAGGAATGGATGGCGATGCCGAAAAGCGTCTTATCGAGCAGGACGGCCGCCAGATCAGCGATCAGGTCATCTTCGGCCAGGTCAACCAGGTGCGCCAGGGCAGCCACGATCAGGTCGGTGTGCGAGCGCCAGGCGCCGAACCCGTATTGGCCGCGGCCACGCAGCCAGGCGGTCGCCGCCTGCTCCCCGCGCTCGCGTTCTTGCTGTCCCGTCAGCGATGAGGCTGCGAAGGTCGCGTCGGCGAAGCGCTGGCCTGCCAGGATGCGGCACGCGTGCAGCAGGACCTGGTTCGCGTCGCTGTTCAGGTCGAAGCCTGCTTCTGGCCGGGGTTGATAGTCGAAGCCCAGGATCGCGGCCTCGACTTCGGGCAGCAACTCGGCCGGGAACTTCTCGTGTTGCGCGTAGCGGGTATGGACGCTGATCAGGCCCAACAGGTCGGGAAGGCAATCGGCCGTGCACTGAGCCACGCGACGGGCTGCGCCGCGGACCACATCCAGGCTGAGGGTCTCCCACCAGCCTGCGGCCATCTGGGCGAGCTCTCCGAAGATGGCTGATTCGCGCCCGGCTTCGCGCAGCGCTTCAACCAGGCGATCTTCGTAGGGCGTCTCTGTAGCCAGCGCGTAGGGCCGGTTCACCACCCAGAAGGGCAGGCCGCGACGCGCGCGCAGGTGGTGCTCGTAGAACTGTGCGTGCGGCGGCATGAGAAGACCCTGCATGGCGCCGTGCGGCAATTGCAGGCCGCTCAGACCCTCGATCGTGGCCTCTTTGCCGATCTTACCGAACATCTCGCCATAGATCCAGCCGTCCACAGTCTCCACGCGCATCACCGTTTGGGCTTCCATGGGCGTGTCGTCGGGACAGACCAACTGAACGGCGTCCTCGCGGCCGACGACTGCCCTGGCCAGGTAGGGCGCCTGGTAGGCCCGCTCGAGCGCCTGGCGTTCTTGCGCGACCGCGGGGTCCTGCGTCACTGTGGGCAGCGCGACCTTCACCGCCTTCTCCGCGGTCTCCACGCGCAACCCGAAAGCCAGGGCCACGTGGCCGATGCCGACCTGCTCCAGCCTGACGAGCAATGGGTTGTCGCGCGGCCGCAGTTGCACGGCGAAGTCATGCGTCCGCATGGCTTGATCGGCGAGATCCTCGGGTCCCTCGCCGCGACCGATCAGTTCGCCGCGCAACCACACGCTGACGGGGCATGTGGCCATCACGTGCAGGGTCGCCTCTTGCGCGACCGGCGACGACAGCGAGGCGAACGCCCAGGCCCGCCGATGGGTGAAGGTCGGCAGAAAGCCGCTCCAGTCCAGGCAGTGGTCAGGCTCGCAGTGCTCGATCTGCCAATAGAGGTCCTCCGAGCCGCAGTCGAAGCGATTCAGTTCGATCGGCGCCTGGAAATCGGGTTGGGCCCTGGCAGAGGCTTGCAGGATGCGTGAACGGAAGGCCGGCGCCGGCTCATCGGGTTGTGGTCCGGCGTCCAGGGGCGTATCGCACGGCCCCATGGCCAACCATTCGTGGATATAGTTGTGGACGAGCGGATAGGTCAGGTTGTGTCGTTTCATGGCTCTCTTCGTTGGATAGTTTTTGGCAGGGGTTCGTCCCAGCGAGGATGTATCATACCATGAGAGGGGACAGCCGTCCAACAGGTGGGATCACCGATTTCGGCTTCTCCAGGGTCGTGATCCCGCCGTTTGCCGGTCAAGAGGTCGGTCACTAACTGCCTGTAACCGCAACGCAGCGCACGCGGTGGCTCGACCCGACCTCGACATCGGGCGGCTCTGCTACATCGCACACGCCGGCGATCGCCAGTGGACAGCGAGGATGGAAGCGGCAGCCGGCCGGCAACCTGAAGGGATCGGGCACGCTGCCGGGGATCACCGCCAGGCGGTCGAGCTTGCGCTTGAGCCGGGGAATAGAGCGCAGCAACGCCTGGGTGTAGGGGTGCTGCGGGCCAGCGAACAGCCGCTCCACGGGCGCGGATTCAACCACCTTCCCCATGTACATCACCAGCACATGCCGGGTCATGCGGGCGATCACGCCCAGGTCATGGGTGATGAAGAGGATCGCCATCCCCAACTCGCGCTGCAGGTCTTTCATCAGCTTGAGGATTTGCGCCTGGGTGGTCACATCGAGCGCAGTAGTTGGTTCATCCGCGATGAGCAGCGCGGGCCGACATGAGAGAGCCTGGGCGATCATGGCGCGCTGGCGCATGCCGCCGCTGAGCTGGTGCGGGTAGCGGTCAATGTTGCGCTGCGGGTTGGGCATGCCCACCAGCTCCAACGCCTCGATCGCCCGCCGCCGCGCCTCGCGCTGATCCACGGCCTGGTGCAAGAGGATCGCTTCGCTGATCTGGCTGCCGATGGTGTGCACGGGACTGAATGAGGACATCGGCTCTTGAAAGATCATCGCGATCTCGGCCCCACGAATCGCACGGATCTCGGGGCCGGTGCGGTCCATCTGAACCAGGTCCACCGCTTCCGGCGGCCTGCTTGTGGTGTCACGCGACGCGTCCGGTTGGCGCCGATGAAACCATGCCTGCCCCATCACCCTGGCTGTGGGCGGTGTGATACGCAGGATCGTGCGTGCGGTCATGGACTTGCCGCAGCCGCTCTCGCCCACCAGCCCGATCGCCTGCCCCTGGCCGATGGCAAAGCTCGCGCCGTCCACAGCCCGCACGATGCCCTCGCGCAGGTGGAAGTGGGTTCTCAGGTCACAGATTTCGAGGAGAGGTTGAGTATCGGCCATTGGATTCCCAGTTTCGCGTTTCACGCCTTCCCATACGGATCGGTCGCGTCGCGCAGCCCATCCCCCATGAAGTTCAGCGTCAAGATCGCCACTACCACCGGGATGGCCGGGGCCAGGTTCCACGGCGCCAGCGCGACCGTCCGCAGGTTCTGGGCTTCTTGCAGCAACACCCCCCAGCTCACGACCGGAGGCTTCAGGCCCAAGCCCAGGAAGCTGAGCGATGTCTCAGCGAGGATCATGCCAGGGATCGCCAGCGTGACACTGGCGATGATGTGACTGAGGAAAGAGGGTAGCATGTGGCGGAAGATGATGCGCAGCTCGCTGGAATTGGCGAGCCGGGCCGCCTTGACGAAGTCCTCCTCGCGCAGGCTCAAAAACCGGCCCCGCACCACGCGCGCCAGCCCGGTCCAGCCGATCAGCGAGAGCAAGATCGTGATCATGAAGTAGACGCGGATCGGATCCCAGTCGAGCGGCACGGCCGCGGCCAGACCCATCCAAAGCGGGATCGTCGGCAACGCCGAAAGCATTTCGATCACGCGCTGAATCAGGAGATCCACCCAGCCGCCGAAGAAGCCGGACAAACCGCCCAGGAAAACGCCGAGCACCAGGCTCAACCCCACCCCGACCAGGCCGATGGTCATGGAGGGTCGCGCGCCGTAGATCAGGCGTGAGAACACATCGCGGCCCAGCCGATCGGTGCCCAGAAGAAAGATGGTCGCGTCAGGGTCTTTGACCCCGAAGAAGCGCAGGTTGGCGCTGAACTGACCCCAGAGCTTGTACGGCTTGCCGGTGCGCAGGAAGAAGCAGATGGGATACCTGGCGTTGGTATCGTCTTCGTAGGTGTATCCCAGCGTTTCCATGTTCAGGATCGCGTTGCGGCCGTAGACAAATGGCCGCAACGTGAAGCGACCCGCGCTGTCCACAAAGCGGATGGGCTGCGGCGGCGCCAGTTGGTAATCCGGGTGAAAATCGTTGGGGTCGTAGGGCGCCAGGAACTCGCAAAAGGCTGCCACGAAATAGAGGCCGATCACCACGAAAAGGCTGACCACGGCCAGGCGATGCCTGGTAAAGCGCCAGCGCATGAGCTGCCACTGTGAAGCTGAATAGAGCTTCTCTTCAGCCGACCGCCGCGCACGGCTCGTGTTCGGGAGAGGAGTACGATTGGCAGTGGGTTCCATGGTCAGTAACTGATTCGCGGGTCGAGCAAAGCCAACAGGATGTCGGAGATCAAGGTTCCGATCACCGTTAAGACACTGAGCAGCAGCACAAACGAGCCTGCCAGGTACATATCCTGGGCCAGCAGGGCCCGCAACATGAGCGGGCCGGTCGTCGGCAGGTTGAGCACGATGGAGATGATGGTCGCGCCGGAGACCAGTTGCGGCAACGCCCAGCCAATGGAGCTGACGAATGGATTGAGCGCGATGCGCACCGGATATTTCCAGATCAAGCGGCCCTCGCTCAGCCCTTTGGCCCGGCCGGCCTCGACGTAGGGTCTGTTCAGCTCGTCGAGCAGATTGGCGCGCATCGTGCGGATCAGACTGGCTGTGCCGCCCAGGCCGAGCACGGCGACCGGCAGCCAGATATGTCTGAACATGTCCAAGACTTTGCCCACACTCCACGGCGCGCTGAGGTACTGCTCAGAAAAAAGGCCGGTGATGCTGGCGTCAAAATAGGCAAAGGCGATCCACATCAGGATCAGCGCGATCAGGAAGTTCGGAATGCCCAGGCCGACGAAGCTCAGAAAGGTAAAGAAATAATCGCCGGCCGAATACTGCTTGGTGGCGGAGAGCACGCCGATGGGGATCGCCAGGAGCCACGTGAAAATCAGCGTGGTGCTCGTCAGGACGATGGTCAGGCCCAGCCGTTCCCAGATGAGGGAACTGACCGGTTGTTTCTGCTCGAATGAGTAGCCGAAGTCGCCCTTCAGCAGGATGTTTCGGATCCACAGGTAGTACTGAACATAGATCGGTTGATCCAGCCCGTACTGCGCCTTGAGTTGGGGGATGATGCCGTACAACTGATTGGCCGCCTGGTCGCCTTCCGTTTGCCGCACCTGGGCGATGTACGAGGTCAGAAAGTCGCCGGGCGGCAACTGGATGACGGCAAATGAGATCACCGATACCACAATGAGCGTGGGCAGAGCCAGGAAGATGCGACGCAGGATGTAGCGAGCCATGCAATACCTCTACCGATCCCCTTTCCACGAGTTACTCATCCCACCGCGGCGGGATGAGACCGGACAGCGAAGTCATTGCGAGGCCGTTGTGTGGGCTGAAGCAATCCCGCCCTTGTGCGAGAGATTGCTTCGCGAACGGCGCTCGCAATGACGTGCCATGGGCAAGGGTCAGATCTACTCCTCAATATAGAACTGCGCCGGTTGGCCCATGTTGATGCGCATCAACGCGTTGGTGAAGAGCATCTTCTGGGGCACGTTCTTCATGCGGTTGGTCACGACGCCGGGCACAGCCACCGCGCCCACGATGCCGATGGTGAAGCACATCTCGTAGAAGATGTCCAGCGCCTCCAAAAGCTTCTTGTGGGCGGCCTCGAGATCGGCCATGCCGTAAGCCTGCTCGATGATCTGATAGCACTTCTTGGCTTCTTCGACCTCCTTGTCGCCTTCGGGCGGCTTGATCGCCAGCGGGTCAGCCGGGTTGCGAATGGCGCGACCCCAGCCCCCGCCGATCGTGCCGTGCCAGTAGTCAAAGGCCAGCGGAGTCGCGGTGTTGTAGGAGCTGCCGCCTACCACAGAATGCCGGTCGCTGAACTGCACCTGCTCGCGCAGCGAGCGTTCCATGGCGTTGATCACTACTTTGACCCCGATCGCTTCCCAATACTTCTTGGTCAACTGGTTCAGCGAATCCTGGATCGAGCCGGGCGCGGTGTCCACGTCCAGGCGCAGCGTCAGGGTCTTGCCGTCGGGCCGCACGCGGAAGCCATCCGTGCCTTTCTTCAGGCCCATGCCGTCCAATAGCTTGTTGGCCTGGTCAACGTCGTACGCGGCCCACTTCTCCTCGTAGTCTTTCTTGTAGACGGGCGACCCCTTCACCGGGCCACCCTGCCGCGGTTCCGCCAGCCCCTTGTAGAGCAGGCTGCTGACCTCTTTGCGGTTGATGGCCAGCGACAGCGCCCGGCGGAAGTCGGCTCGACTGACGATGGCCGCCTGCGCCTCATCCACCTTGGCGTCATCGTTGCGCGGGGTCGGGTTCACGCTCCAGCCCACGTTGCTGTCGTCGTTCCAGACGTACACCTTGTAGTTGCCCTTGGCCTCGTTCTCCTTGAGCAGCGTGTAGTCCGCGAGCTGGACGTGGCGGAACTGGCAATCCACCTTGCCCGAGATCAGCATCAGGTTGAAGCTCTCCTGATTCTCGAAGAAGTCATGGGTGATCTGGTCGAGATAGGGGAGCTGGTTGCCCTCGGGGTCTACCTGGAAGTAGTACGGGTTGCGTTCCTGCACCATGCGTTCGTTCGACGCCGGCGCCTTCGTGACCCACGGGCCGACCATCGGCAGGTCGGGGTTGAACGCGAACATATCGATCGGTCCGCCGATCCAGAGCTGCTTCCAGCTTTGAAGCTTGCGTTTGGTCACTTCCTCATCCAGCGCCTTCGCATCGGCGAAGCTCTTGTGGAACTTCTGGAGGTAGTGGCTGGGCGCCAGGAAGTTCAGGCCGCCGATGACGGCCCACGCCTCGCCTCGCACCACGCCCAAGGGGAGCGTGCCGTTCGGTTTCGAGTACTTGCAGATGAAAGCGTACTTCCCATCTGCGACGATCTCGGTGAGATTCTGCTGTTGGCGAACGTTGTCGTACAGTCGGCCAGGCGCCAGCTCTTCGTTCAAGTAGACGTTCTTGTACCACCAGACTGCGTTCTCAGAGGTGATCTCTGTGCCGTCGGACCATTTGTGGCCTTCGCGCAGCTTCCAGGTGAACTCCGTCCCTGTGGCGTTGGCCTTGTAGCTCTCAGCCACGTTCGGGATCAGGGTGAGGGTAGCGTAGCCATCGGCCGCGTCCATCTCCAGCAGGTGGTCGCAGATGGTGGTGTGCACGCCGAAGCGATCGGATGCGCCTTTGTACGCGCGCCGCCACGCGCCGCCGTACTTACCGAGCTTGGCGAAGGGCTTTTGCACCTTGGGATTCTTCGGCAGCCGCTGATCCACGGCTGGCAGCTTGCCCGCCTTGACCAATTCAGCCAGCATGGGCGCTTCTTTGTACTTCGAGGTCAGCGCCGCGGTTGGGGCTGTCGTGGCAGTTGCGACGACGATCGGCTTGTCGGTTGGCTTGGGGGCTGTGATCGCCGTGGACGGCGGAGCAGGCTTCTCGGTCGCCGGGGCTGCTGGCGGGGGCGTCGCAGGCGGCTGCGGCGTGCAGGCGGCCGCGACCAGGCCCGCACCGGTCAGGGCGGTCAAACGCAGGAATTCACGACGTGTGATCTCGGTTGTTCGGCTAGACATGAGGTTCCTCCTGATGAGTTGTGAATACTCGCGGTGGCTTGGCTGTGGGCCATTTGCAGATAGAGGCCTTTCTCTTTGTACTTGGTGTCATCACACTCCTTTCTGAACCTGTACGCCAGCCAGGGTCAACTCCTCTGCGAGATGACAACTGACGAAATGATCTGCCTCCACCGGCCGCAACCGCGGCGTCTCGTGCGCACAGCGGTCGCTGCGATAGCGGCAGCGCGGGTGGAAGTAGCACCCACTCGGCGGATTAGCCGGGTCCGCGACTTCGCCGGGCAAGATGAGTGGGTCGCTTTGCACGGTGGGATCAGGATCGGGCACGGCCGAGAGCAGCGCTTCGGTGTAGGGATGCCTGGGTGACTGGAACAGGGCATTGGTTGCGGCCATTTCGACAACTTTGCCCACGTACATTACCGCCACCCGGTTGCTGATGTGCTGGACTACGCTCAGATTGTGTGCGATGAACAGATAGGTCAGGCCGAACTGCGCCTGCAGATCCTGCAATAGGTTCAGGATCTGCGCCTGAATGGAAACATCCAGGGCCGACACTGGCTCATCGCAGACGATGAATTGGGGTCGCAACGCCAGCGCCCGGCCAATGCAGATGCGCTGGCGTTGGCCGCCGCTGAAAGCGTGCGGGTAGCGGATCATATAGTCGGGCGCTAGCCCGACCACCTCCAGGATTTCCGCCACGCGATCTTTCAGCGCCTGGCCACGGGCCACGCCGTTCACCAGGAGCGGTTCTCCGATGATGTCCAACAGCGTCATGCGCGGGTTGAGGCTTGCGAACGGGTCCTGGAAGATCAGTTGCATGTTGCGACGCAGGACCTTGAGCTGATCGCGATCAGCCTGTCCCACGTTGACTCGCCCCAGCACAGGATCATCGAACCAGATCGCGCCGGCAGTCGGGTCGAGCAGCCGGACGATCAACTGGCCAGTGGTCGTCTTGCCGCAGCCGCTCTCGCCGACCAGGCCCAGCGTCTCACCTGACCGGATGAAGAAACTGACGCCATCCACAGCACGCACTGCACCCGTCACGCGGCCAAAGACGCTTTTCCCGCGAATCGGGAAGTGCTTCTTGAGGTCGTTGACTTCGACTAATGGTTCCGTAGAGCTCATGCTTCCTACCCCAGCCGAAGCACCCTGAGCGGCGCACCGTGCCGGGCTCCACTCAGAATGCTCATTTCACTGCCATCAGCCACTACAGTGCGGCCGGCTTCTGGACGACCGTCTCAAACCCCGCCTGCAGCGGATAGCACCGGAACCCCTCCACCTGGCTGGCCTGGACGTGTTCCAGCCATAGCCCGTGCATGGGGGGCAGCGGCTCGGCCGAGGCATTCACTACCTCGACATCGCGCATCGTCAGCCCCTTCACTCCGTGGACGATGACATGCGCCGGGATCGTGCGCACATGCGGCAGATCGTGGTTCCACTGACCGGTGCTGGGTGTTGGGTTGACGAACTTGCTCAAGTCTTGCGGCCCACTCACCTCCAGCAGGATGTTGTTCAGCCGCAGATTTTCCACCGGCGTCTCGGCCCAGCCGCCGATGATGATCCGGCCGCGCGAGCGAATGATCCAATCGGAGAAAGCCAGGCCGCGCACGCTGCCCGCCGTCTCAGGCGCATCGGTGTGCTCTTCGCTGCTGCGCGCGTAGTCGTGGATGCCGCGGCGCTTCCATGCCGGGTTGCGGACGTCAATGTGGATCGGCCGCTCACTGAAGTTGGGCGGCGTCATCCCGCCGTGCACCACGATGTTCGAGCAGACGATGTCCTCGATCACTGCGCCGTTGCGAAGGTAGATGCCGAAGGCCCGCTCGCTGTTGTAGATCACACAATTGCTGATCGCGATCTGCCGGAACGGATATTGGCAGCCAGTGTAGAACTTCAGCGCGCAGCAACGGGTAGACAGGACGCAATTCGTAACCGCGATTCGCTCGCACGGCCCGGTACCCGGCAGCGTGAACGCGACGATGGAGTCGTCGCCGTTCTCGATGTGGCAATCGTTGATGAGCACGTCCTGGCACGCGTTGATGTCAATGCCGTCGGTGTTGGGGCCGTTCATCGGGTTGAGGATCTTGATCCCGCGCACCCACACCCAGCGCGACATGCGCATGTTCAGCGCCCAGCCTGCCGAGTTGGTCAAGGCGACATCTTCGACGTGGATATCGCGGGAATCGGAGATGTCCACCATCGGGCTGGGGCGCAGGTCGTGGGGCGACTTGGCCAGCCGATAGCCTCGCCAGGGGAACTTGCTGTCAACGGGATGCGCGGGGTCGTCCCAGAAAGCCGGCCCCTGGCCGTCAATCACGCCGGCGCCCGTGATGCACACCCGCTCGCAATCATGGATGCGCAGGAGGTGGTGACCGGTCTGGTCGCCGTCGCGGCCGCGTGGGTCGCGCGTGTAGTCCGCGATGCGCGGGCTGCCGAGCAGCGTGGCGCCTGGGGCAAGATTCAGCGTACTATAGCTGCGCAGATCAAGGGTGCCGACCAGGTACTTGCCAGCCGGGACATAGACTTCTCCACCGCCAGCTTGCCCACAAGTGTCCAACGCGGCTTGGATCGGCCCGGTATCCAGCGTTACGCCGTCGCCGACGGCGCCGAAGTCGCGGACGTTGTACATGGGTGCTCCTATATATGGCCGCCGTGAGTATCACCCACTAGGTGCCAGGCGCGTAGTGGGTCCAAGGGGCCGTCTCACAAGCAAGCTTGCACTCGCTCACTGCACGCCACGCAGCGAACTGCGGCGCACAACCACTTCGGGCCTGGACAGGATCAGCACCGGCGACGGCGGCGAGCCGCCTTTGAGTTTCGCTTCGATCAGACGCACCAGCGCGCGCACCGCCTCGCGACCCAGGTCGGCGATCTTCTGATGCACACTGGAGAGCGGCGGCTCGTAAAACGCCGCATCCGGTGCATCGTCGAATCCGATCACGCCCAGATCGTAGCCCACTCGGCGGCCCGCGCGTCGGGCGACAGACATGGCGCCCAACGCCATCGCATCGTTGAAGGCGAAGACCGCATCAACATCGGGCCGTCGCGCGAGCAAAGTCTCCATGGCCGCCGCGCCGCCCTGGGCCGTCCACTCACCCTCGGCCATCAAGGCAGGGTCTGGATCGAGTCCGTATGCCGTCAGGCCATCACACCAGCCCTGACGCCGCTCGATACTCATGGGAAACTCGGCCGGCCCGGCCAGGAACCCGATCCGGCGCCACCCCTGGCTTGCCAGGTGTTGAACGGCCGCATGGGCGCCGTGATGGTTGTCCACCGACACGGTGGTGACATGCGGGTTGGGCAGGCCATTGATGACAACAGGCGGGAGCTGCGCCAGTCGTTCAGGACGGATCCAATTCTGCGTGTCTCCGACATTGGGCGCCTGCCAGATGATGCCGTCTACCTGACGTGAAGACAGGTGCGCGAGGATGGCGTCGGATTGTCCTGGCCGCGAGCGTCGCAGCAGGGTCAACAACAACGAGTAGCCCAGCTCTTCGGTCTCTCGTTCTACACCCACGACGAAGCGAGATGGACCATAACGATCCAATCCGAAGGACACAACCGCGATTGTGTGGCTTCGCTGTTGGGCCAAACCACGCGCAAGGGCATTCGGGTGGTAGCCCAACGCAGCGATGACCTGCAGCACGCGCTCACGCGTGGGTTTGCTGACATCCGTCTGGTTGTTCACCACCCTGGAGACCGTCTTGATGGAGACGCCTGCCTGCTGGGCGACGTCACTCAGGGTTACGCTCATGGATGGCTGGCTTCCCTGCTCAAGGCGATACGACAAGTCCCTGCGATGCGCCGGAGAGGAGTGGCGAGGTCGAACAGCGGACTGTCGCTTTTTGTCGGCAGCGTTGTCAGCAACATACCACAGCTCAGCCGTGGTGTCAAATCGGAGAAATCCCGGCTGGTGAGTTGACAGGGCCGACAGCGGCTACTATACTAGACGCGCCAGATTTTCGCCGCAGAGGCGCAGAGAAATGGGCGCGCTCTCTGTGTCTCGGCGGTGAATCGCGAGTGTCAGTGTGCGGTTGCACGGAGGTCAAACCATGAGCCCAATCGCCGACTTCGGAGTGACGCATGACGTGGCAGTCACAGTGCTGGTAGACAACCGGGCCGATCTGCTCGTCAAGTCCACCAAGGCGGTCAGGTACTTCACCGATGCGCCTCTGTTGGCCGAGCACGGCTTCGCGGCGCTCATCCATCTGAAGGGAGCCGGCATTCGCATCCTGTGGGATGCGGGTATCTCGTGCGTGGCCCTGCTGGAAAACATGAAGCGGATGAAGCTCGATCCTGCGAGTGTCGACAAGATCGTGCTCAGCCATGGCCACGGCGACCACACGGGAGCGATGACGGAGATACTCAGGGCGATGGGCCTCGGCGCGAAACCCAAGAAGTGGCGCAAAGACGCCACGGTTGACGAGATACGGCGCTGGGCCGCGGGCCGGCGCGTGCCGATCATCGCGCATCCGGCGGCCTTTCGCGAGCGTTGGGCCATGTGCAAGGACGGCGCTCGGCATGGCCCCATCCTCCCGCCGCCTCGCGCCGAGTGGGAGGCGCTCGGTGGAGAGATCGTTTTGACCGAAGACCCTTATCAACTCGGTCCAGGATGCTGGAGCACAGGACAGACGCCGCGGCGGAGTTTCGAGAAGATCAGCATGGCCGCGTCGCGACGCTATCGTTCCGGCGACGCCTTCCTTCCCGATGAGATCGAGGATGACCAGGCGATCGTCATCAACGTGCAGGACAAGGGCCTGGTGATCGTGTCCGGCTGCGCGCATTCGGGGATCGTCAATACGGTCAACCACGGCCGCGAGATCAGCGGTGTGGATCGCATCTGGGGCGTCTTGGGCGGATTCCACCTGGCGCCGGCGACCGAAGAAGAGATCAGCAAGACCATCGCGGAGATCAAGGCGCACGCTCCGCGCCTGGTTGCCCCCACGCACTGCACCGGCTTTCATGCCACCAGCCGCTTCGCCGCCGAAATGCCGGAGGCATTCGTGCAAGGAGTTGTGGGAGCGACCTATTCCTTTTGATGGGTGGAGTAGAGAATCCCCGCGAACGTGCCAGGTGCCTCGCAAGCGCCTGACACCTGGTGAGCTTCAGCCTGCAAACGTCGCGCGGGGCGCTATCGTGGGCTCATCTGACTGCCAGCGGAACCGCGCCGCCGCGCCTGGACGGTCGGTGCGGTCTTCCTGGAACATGGCGTTAAGCGGACTGCAGTAGAGCGCCGCGCCCTCATAGTCGAGTCGTGTGCCGTTGACGAACCCCGCCCACACCCGATCTGATGAGCGGAGGTAAGCCAGGGCCGCATCGGTGACCAGCGCGCCATAGGCTGTCTTGCCCTGCTCGAAGGCGTAGCGCGGCCGCACCTCATCCTGGAGCCACGATGCCCCAAGGTCATTGAGGGTCGCCAGCAGCCGTGTCTCGCCACCCCAGGTCAGCCGGACAGCAATCCCGCGGCCGGGTGGGTCGCTGGAGAGAACCTCGACCTGGGGGGCCGGGGCGGGCTCGGTTGGGGGACTGGCCCGCGCGGGAGATGAATAGGGATGCGGCCACAGCGCCGTCACGAAGTTGACTGCGCGCCCCGCCTCGTGATGCCCGCGCCAGAGGCTGGCCAGCGCGATCTCGTCCTGGAAGCAGCGCCGTAGCGTTTCTTGAGCGGTGATGATGGTTTGCCCCGGTATTTCCGGCGTGATGATGCGGAGCGCGGCCGCACGCCGGTTCTCCCACGCCCGGATGCGCCTGATGTGCGTGTCGGACCAAGCCGGCCCCTGCGCCAGCACATCGGTCGTCCACCACAGCAGGCCGAACGTGCGGGGGCCGGCGCGGAGCGCGACCGCGGCGTCCACCACTACCCAGCAAGGCAGTTCCCGCAGGAAGAAGATCGTCCGATCCCACGCGATCCCTTCCCGTTCATCACCCATGCGCACCCGGCTGATCTGCGCGTCGCCCAGACGGGTCTGATATAGCCGTTCAGTGCGCACCGGCTTGTAGTGGCCGTTGTCCATCAAGTCTCGGACGCTGCAGGTCGGAACAGGCCTTGCGTCTACCCCTCCCGCCCCTGCGGGCGAGCGCGCGGGATCGCCCCTACCGGTTACGATGCCCGGCCGCCACACCAGCCGGTTGTGATAGATGTCGGCCCGGTAGACGCCATCGGGCGGATCCTCACGATAGCCGCTCTCGTGGAGGAGGATCGTGCCGTCGTGGATGAGCAAGCTGATGCTGCCCTCGTCGGCGTGGCCGTGGTGCATCTTCTCGGCCGAGACAGCCAGGTTGGTGCGCAGGTAGTCACGCGCAATCCGGCCGTAATCCCCCTCGTCGCGATAGTTCAGACAGGCATAGGTCGCACCCGGGTCCCAGCCGGTGCGAAAGACGATCTTCTTGGCCACGAGGTCGTCAAGGGCATCGGCCGTGTCGCTGGGGAAGTGCGCGGGCATGGCATCATCGCACCAGCGCCAGGCCAGGGTGAGCACATGCGCCGCGTAGATGTTGGGCGTCTCGTGCGGCTGGCGCTCGGCCCAGATGCAGCCGGCCGCCCACTTCATCGTGGCATCGCGATAGTGGCGTGCACCCCACTCCAGGCACGCCAGCCATTCCCACGGACTGTGCACCAGCCAGTGTGAGTCGCCGAAGTCAGGCAGGATGCCGAGGGGCGAGATGAGCTGCGGCATGGCGCGCAGGTGCATGCGCGGCTGGCTGAACTCTGCCAGCTCCGCAGCGCGACCTCGCGCCTCCGCGTAGAGGATCAGCGCGCGCACCCAGTGCGATTGATACATCATCGCGTCTTCGATGCTCCACCGGCCCCAACTTTCTTCCGCCAGCTCATCGGCCATGGCGTTCCAGGCTGGCGCGTCGGGATGATCGGCGAACGCGCGGCCACAGGTCGCCAGGCTGGCCGCTCGCAGCATGGCCCGGTTGTGGCCCCCCCATTCCGGGAAGCGCCAGATGAGACGCAGGCTGTCCGCGGCGATCTGGGCGAGTTCACGATAGTCGCCGGCCGCGATCGCCGGCTGGAGCCGCTCGCAGGCTGCGGCAAAGACGACCGGGTCGAATACGCCGTCGAGTGGGGGAACGCCTTCGGCGGACTCAGGCCGCGCGGCCGCGGCCTCGTTCGGCATTTCTGCGATCCACTCGCGATAGCGAAGCAGGATGCCCGCGGCCTGCGCGGCCAACTCCGGGTCGCCGCTGCGCTCGTGGAGAAAGGCCGCGACCGCCGCCAAGTGCAGCGGCCACTTGGGCGAGCTGTAGCCCAGCAGCGCGTTGTAGGCCAGGTTGCTCCTGAACTGGCCGCGCCACTTCTCGATTTCGACATCCAGCCGTGAGTGCTCCTGCTGATAGGCTGAACGGATGAACGCCAGGAGATGATCGCGATGAGGCATAGAATTCCTTATAGTTACAGGGGTCTCGGCCGCGGACCGGCCAATCGGCGAGTGGTCGTCTGGGCGATGGGTTGCCGCAGCCCACTGCTGAAGATCGCTCGTGGCGCGGCAGACGCTTTGTGAGCGCCTGCCGCGTCACTCCAGACTCAGTGGATCACAGTCTTGGCTCACCCAAAGCCGCTAAGAGCGCAAAGACCTCTTGTATTGACCTTGGCGTCTTTGCGCCTTTGCGTGAGATCTGCGATCTACTGAGACTAGCGGCCGGCGTCGGTCCGAGATGGCAGGTAGTTGAGCGCATTGACGATCAGATGCGCGGCAGCCTCGACATCCCATTTGCCGGTGTTGATCATCAAGTGATAGAGCGCGGGATCGGCCCAGTCAACGCCGTAGAAGCGTTTCAGGTAGTCCGCGGCCCCCGCGTCACGCTCCGCAACGAGCTCCCGCGCGCTTTCCAGCTCCATCTGTTGCCGTTCGTGCACCCGCCGCACGCGCGTCCCCAGGGGCGCTTCGATGCGGACGTGCAGCACGTCAGGCATGGCCTTGAGCACGACCTGGCCGCCGCGGCCCAGAATCACCAGGTTGCCGTGTTCATAGGCCGCCCGGATGGTGCTCTGCACCATGGCGATGGATTGCGCTTCATCCAGGCGCACCACTTCCACGGCGCGCGCGCCTGCGACGCTCTCAGTCCACACTCGCGCCTGCGAAACCGAGCGCGAGACGCCGAACAGCCGCTCTCGGAAACTCCGAGCCTTGTGCTGATCCTCCGAGAAGTCCACGATCTCGCTTCCCGAGAGGCCCACTTCTGACGCTATTTCGGCCATCAGACGCTTGTCGAAGTACTGATACCCTAGGATTCTGCAGAGTCTCTCGGCGATCTCGTCGCCGCCGCTGCCGTACTGCCGGGAAATCGTGATGACAGCCATCGTGGTTTCTCCTTTCTGCCAGGCTGCTGACGCGCTCTCGGCGGGCGTGATCCCGCCGCCCCCATTATACTACGAAACGCGCTTGCGCGATCCCACGAGTTTGCTGTTCTGAAAACTCAGCGTGGGGGAAGGGCCGTCGCCTCGACCGCCCACCGGATGTGTTCGACCGCGATGTCGGTCGGCACGGTGCAATCTGCGCCGAGCATCACGCCTCGGGTGCTGCCGAACTCGCCGATGACCTTGCGCACCGCGGTCTGAATGGCGCTCTGCGAGCCATCCACGATGATCCCCCGGTCGTCCATGCCGCCCAGCACTGTGCGCCGCAAGATCCCCGCGCCTTCCTTCAGGCTGGGGTTGTGTTTGGTCGCGGCCCAGTTCGCCGCGTGGCTGGGGCAGTCAGCGTAGAGGTTGAGGCGAACGTGATCCTTGCAGATGTGCAGCAGGTGGAACTCGCCTGCCTCTTGCAGCGCGTTGAGCACCGTCAGGTCGTGCGGCTTGATGTAGGACAGGAACTCCTCGGCGGTAACCCGATCCGCCTCGCTGCCCTGCGCCGAGTAGTAGATGCCCGACGCGCCGGCCTTGACGCACGCCAGCCCGAATTCGGCCAGGCTGTCGGCGATGGTCGCCAACCCCTGGCTGACGGCCTGCGGATCGGCCCGCAAATGTTCGGTGACGAGGTCCCCGCTCGCGTGGTTGCCCGCGGCGAACGGCCCGAAGATCGTGGTGATCGCCAGGCACTCGCCGCCCAGCGCGTCCACGATCCGCTTGACCTCATCGAGCTGCTCCTGGAAGAAGCGCGAGCGGAGCGCCGCGGGTCGCAACTGCTTCCAGTCGGCCGGCGTCTTGATCTCGACGTTGCCGCGGTAGGGGTGCTCGTTCATGATCTTCAAGAAATCAATGCCCGAAGCGCGATAGTAGTCCAGGTGCGCCTTGACCGATGCCGCGCCGTGCGCCTGCGAAGGCGGAAAATGATACCAAAAGCTGGCAGGCGGCCGATCCACTTCGGCGCCGGCGAGAGCGGCGCGCACGCGTTCGACTTTGTTCATGACGTTATCCTCCTGAATGTATGCCTTTCTTCATGCGATGGCCTCGCGCGGCACGCGCGCCAGGATCGCGGATACCACTTCGTAATTGATCGTTCCCAGGCGCTCGGCGACCTCCTCGGCGGTGATCCGCTCGTCGCCTTGCGCGCCGATCAGAACGACCTCGTCTCCTTGCCGCACGCCCGAGATGTGCGTCACGGCGATCATCGTCTGGTCCATGCAAACCCGACCCACGATGGCTGCGCGGCGGCCGCGCACCAGCACCTCGCCCCAGTTCTGCGGGCCGCGGCGAAAGCCATCGGCATAGCCGACCGGGATGACGGCGATGCGCTCGCGACCCGTGGTGCGGTAGGTCGCGCCGTAGCCCACCGCGCTGCCGGCGGGCAGTTCCTTCACCTGCGCCACCTGCGTCTTCCAGGCGAGCGCGGGCCGGAAGTCGGCCGGGCAACGCACCGCAGGCGATGGGTCGAGGCCATAGACCGCAATGCCGGGACGGACGAGGGTGAGGTTGAGGTTAAGGCTGAGGTTGGGGTTGAGGAGGGCGGCGCTGTTGGCGGCATGGGTCAGCGGAATCTCGATGCCGGCCGCAGCCGTCTGTGCGATGAGCCTGCCAAATGCCGCCAATTGCCCCTTCGTATACGCAACCTCCCATTCGCTCGCGCCATCCGCGACGGCCAGGTGTGTGAAGAGCCCTTCGACGACCAGACCCGGCAGTCCGACCAGGCCGCGGATGAAGTCCAGGGCTTCATCTGGGAAGATGCCCAGCCGGCCCATACCGGTGTCAACTTTGACGTGTACCCGCGCGGGGCGATCGAGGGCGAGCGCCGCGCGTGAGAGCGCGGCTGCTACCTCCCGATCGAACACCGTGGCTGCCACGTCGAGCCGCACCACATCGCGCGCTTGCCAGGGAGGAGTATAGCCCAGGATCAGGATCGGCGCGAGGATGCCAGCCTGCCGCAGCGCCGCAGCCTCGCTGAAACAGGCCACCCCCAGCCACCGCGCGCCGTTGTGCAGGGCTGTCTGCGCCACCTGCAGCGCGCCATGTCCATAGGCGTCGGCCTTGAGCGAAATCAGCAGCTCAGCGCGGCCGGCCAGCTCCTTCAGGCGGCGCACGTTGTGCGCGATGGCGCCCAGATCAATCTCCAGCCAGGTAGGCCGGTCGGGTCGGATCGTGACGATCTGCTGCCAGGCCGCCTCCTGGCGCACCAGCAGATCGGCCGCGGCGGTTGGGTCAGCCAGCAGCAGCCGCACGACCTGTTCCATGCGCGTCGCCAGCGAGCCTTTGACCAGCGCCACGTCGCCTGGCCCCAGGCGATCCAGCGCGGCCTGCGCTGCGTCCTCGGCCGTATAGGTCACGATCACCTGGTCAGCGTTCAGACCCGCGCCGCGCGCAGCCTCCGCGATGCGCCGGCCGCGTTCCCCCTTGGTGATGAGCAGGTCTACCACCGCGGCCGCGCGGCGGCCAACCTGCTCATGGCCCGCAGCCTCGAAGTCTCCCAACTCCAGCATGTCGCCCAGGATCGCGATCTTACGCCGGCCCTCCAGCGCGGCCAGCGTCTCCAGGGCCGCCTCGACTGCGGCCGGCGACGCGCTGTAGGAATCGTCCAACAGCAGGCTCCCGCGGCGGCCGGGGAGGGGGTTGAGCCGCCCTGGGAGGCGCGGCAGGCTCGCCAGGCGTTGGAGGATTTCGGCCAGCGGCACATCGCACGCCAGCCCCACACCGATCGCAGCCAGCGCGGCGTAGACCTGGTGGCGGCCGAAGAGCGGAAAGTGGGCATGGTCGCAGCCGGCCGGGGTGTGCACATCGAAGCGCAACCCCGCGCGTGAGAGGCTGATGTTTACGGCGCGGATGTCGGCTGCCGCGGCGGCCATGCCAAAGGTGACGACCTGCGCCGCGGTGCGGCCGGCCATGGCCGCCACGTGTGGGTCGTCGGCATTCAGCACGGCCAGGCCGTTCGGCGGCAGCGCGGCTACCAGGGTTCCCTTCTCGCGCGCGATGGCCTCGAGGTTGCCGAACGTCTCCAGGTGCGCGGGTTCGACGGTCGTCACCACTGCGACCTGCGGCGGCGCGAGCGCACAGAGACGCGCCATCTCGCCGAAGTGATCGGTGGCCATCTCCAGCACGGCCACATCCTGTTCTGGCGCCAGCTCGCCCAGCGCGATCGGCAGGCCGTACAGCCCGTTGTAGTTGGCGCGATTCTTGAAGACGGCGAACCGGCCGGTCAGGGCCGCCGCGATCGCCTCTTTAGCGGTCGTCTTGCCCACGCTGCCGGTCACGCCGATGATCTTGAGGCCGCGTTTGGCCAACTCGTAACGCGCCCAATCCTGGATCGCTTGCCGCGTGTCGGGCACGACGATGCACGTGACGCCGGCCGGAAGCGTCTCCGGCGGCTCCTGGCAGAGGACGCCCATGGCTCCGCCCTGGCACGCGTGGCCGATGTAGGCGTGGCCGTCCCCGCGCTCAGTCTTGACCGCCAGGAAGAGCTGGCCGGGCTGCGCCAGGCGCGAATCGTAGCAGAACGCCTCGAAGCCAATCGCGCCGGCCGCGCCGTGCAGCCGGCCGCCCGTCCCCGCAAGAAGATCGTCCAGGTGGATCATGGGTGATATTGTAGCAGATTCAGGGGCAGCCGGGCAACTTAAGCGCTTCCTGTCTTGACGATGTTGGGCGAGTGGGGTAGAATCAGGCCAGTTGAATCACGTCCAGCGAGCAGAGTGAGAGGGGATCATGTCACAAGCCGTGTTGGCAAGGCAGGTCATCAAAGACACCCTGGGACAGCCCATCGCGGTGCTTCTCCCGATCGAGGAGTACGCCCTGGTAAGGCCGATTCTCGAAAGCCGCGAACAGGAGTTGGCTGGCAAAGTGCATGAGATGGAACTAGCCGCCAGGGATCCGCTTTTCCTCGCCGATCTTCGGGAGACGATGGCCGCGTTTGAGGTTGCCGATGCTGAGTGGTGGGAGCATTCCGCATGATCTACCAATGGCACATCTTCACCGCGGTATTGGATCCGGTGCGTGGCTCGGAGCAAGCCGGACAGAGACCGGTCATTGTTGTGAGTCGCGAAAGCAACAACCAGGTCTTGCCGGTCGTGAACGTTGTGCCGTTGACCTCGGTGAAGTCGCCCCAACGCAAGATCTATCCGAATGAGGCCTTGCTGCCTGCCGGAACGGGCGGCATCGCTGTGGATTCCCTCGCGTTGTGCTACCAGATTCGTACCCTCGACAAGGGGCGTCTGATGGTGGAACTTGGAGAGGTGTTTGATCGCAAGATTCGATCCCAGATCATGGCTGCACTA
>VGOD01000029.1 GCA_016876015.1 Chloroflexota bacterium | reverse complement strand
GTATACTGCTCGGAAATCAGTTGAGTGCATTCATGCTGGGGGTAGGCTCTGCCAGCACTCAGGTAGCAGTTCGAAGTTAGTGGTGATCAGCGACCGCAACCGGTCGCGGTACTGATCGAGATGGGCGAAAAAGTCATCGAGTTGCGACCGGAAAATGGCAAACGTCTCGCGATACTTGTCCTTGAAGAACTCTTTACGGGCGAACTTCCAGAGCCGCTCAATCGGATTCAGATTAGGTGAATAGGGTGGTAGATAGTCGAGTTGAATGCCTTGGCGGCGTGCTTCGGCGCTGACCGCCTGGGTATAGTTGTAGCGGGCATTATCTAAGAGCAGATAAAGCTTGCCCGGGCCGGGATGCTGGGTGCGCAACAGCGGTAGGAACTCGACCAACTTATCCTGGTCAATGTTGGCTTCGGTGAGCAGGAAGACGCCCTCCTGGGTTTGGACACAATAAGCGCCGAAGACGTTGTAGCGTTGGCGGCCGCTGTTGGCGGGGATCAGATAGGGTTCGCCTTTCAGACTCCAGGCATAACCGGCCTCGGCGTTGTGCTTGAAATGGACGGCGTCACCGAAATAGATGCGATCCTCCGGCCCCAAGCGTTGGCAGAGGCCCGCAAACCAGCGCACAAACAGGCGTTGCAGTTCTGGATCGGCCTTGCTCGGTACCAGGCGGTTCTTTTTGTAACTGAAGCCCAAGCGCTTGAGCAACTTGTTCATCCCACTCACGTCATACTGCACCTGCCACTGGGCCTTGACCCAGGCGCTGACCTGCGCGGCGGTGACATAGATGTGGGTCTTCAGTTCGATTTTGAGGGCTTGTTGTTGTTCGACGGTCAGGTGGGGTTGCGAGCCTTTGTACTGGTCCGGCCTCAACACGGCGGCTACCCCACCCGCGCGGTAACGCCGCAGTAGCTCGGTCACGTGATTCCGACTCATTTGCAGGAGCTCCGCGATGCACTGGATGGCATAGCCCTTGGCGCGATACAGCAGCACGCGCAGGCGATCGGCCATTTTGCGTTCCTGGGTGGTGCGAATCTGCGCTTCGAGCGCCTGGCGTTCTTGGTCATCCAGACTGATGGTGATGGTGGCGCAACTCATAGAAGCCCTCCGATCGTTTACACCATTATACTCGATAGGGCGCGATTATACCGAGCGCGACCAGTACTCGCCCAAGCCACGCGGGGGCAGAGTGTTAAATGCCTAATGCACTCATTTGATGTCCGACCAGTATAGCAGTTCGCAGCGAATAAGGGTCCAGCAAGGCTGGTTGATCAGAAGCCACGGATTGGTAACGCCGCCGAACGGAGAGGGCTTGCGGTGAGTCTTTTGCCCATAGAGGCAGGCCACGCTGACGAAGGAAATCCTCATAGTCAAGGAGGAGTTCTTCAAGGCTGGCACGAGCTACGTTGGTGAGCTTTAGTTCGGTCTTCTTGGATGTCCCTGATGCCATGCTGCCTTCAGCGATGTTTTGCACGCCGCTGCGCGCAGCCTGGATCATTTGGTCGTGAGTGCGTGAATGTTTGTCAATGAAGCGGTCACAGAAGATTACCGTGCCATCGTAGACCAACTGGGCGGTCTGGAAGCTGCGCAATCTACGGTAGCCACCGTGCTTGGGAATCAAATCGTCTGACCTTTCCGACCTGTCTGACGCGTCTGACTTGTTCATGGCTGAGCTTCCTTCAAAAAGGTGCCGGACGCAAAAGACTGCGCCTCCAGTCTGTATCAAAGCGCTTCGAAGTACCCTTTGATCTTGCGTGCCATCAGGTTCCGACGTTCCGCCAGAAACGCGGGGTAGTTGGATACCGTCATGGTTTCCATTCCGGCCGGAATGCAGTTTTGCCGCAGGTTTTCAGCCAGCTTGGCCGTGTCCGTGAGGTTTCCGTAGCGCTTTTTGCCGCCTGAGCACTGCTCCTGTAGTTGTGCGAAGTATTCGGCCGGTTCTCGATTACCAATTCCGATGTTAATCTCCGTCTGTGCAACAACATAGTTTGCGATTTGGTTGTATTGCGCGCGCGGGACTCCGCGCTTCTTAAGGTAATCTCGCGGAAAGAGATGATGCACATCGGACTTCACTTCGATCAGTTCCCGCACAGTGATATCGCGTGATAGAAAGCCGGTGTCGTTTGCCTTGACCTGCGCAGCCTGGAACACCCGGAAGTAGGGACTGGATGCAACAGACGTATCCATGGCCTGCGGCAGAGTGACATCCCAAAACGCGTCGGAGAGTTCACCGCGAATGACCGTGTCCGCATAGCCGGTGATTCCAAGCGTGTGAATCTGTCGGATGTCCTCGTCGAACTTCGACTCAGGTGAGCCTGAGTAGCGCCCGGTCAGCACCGACATGACGAACCAGCGACGCACGTAGCGCTCTATTTCGCTATCCGGCCGCTTCAACTCGCGGAGCGTGAGATACAGGATATAGGCGAAGTTGAGCGCGTTCTGCGATCCGATCATTGAAGGATCAACGAAACCCGCCGAACGGACAATCATGATAAGACGCTTGAAGTGCGTCTCGTTCATAAAGCGGAGGACACTCGATTTCAGGCGTGTAAAGGTGTCCTCAACGATCGCCTCTTCGAATTGACGCGTCTCGAAATTGCGGCCTGAAAGCAGTGCGACCAGATCCTCGAGTTTGCCGCGCCTGAACTCCGAGGTAAAAGCGACGCGAAGCATAACGGTGTAGGAAGGATCGTACAGATCGTCGTTCTCCTTCTTGAGCCACGACATCTGGGCGAAGAAATCGGTCTTTGCGAAAGCCGGATCGTGGCCCTGAATCGCCTTGTGGAAGTCTGGAACGACCGCAAGATGGCAGAAGTAGTCAATAGCTTTGCGCAAAACGTGGCCCTCATGCGTCTCGTTGACGGCGATCTTGGACATAGCGAAGTCTGCCTGGCTCAACGACACGCCTTCCGAGTTGACACGGATGAAGATTTCGGTCACCGTCTCGATATCCAGGTCCGAGTTAAGCTCGATCAGGCCGATCTGATTGCTCGTAATGCCGCGCAGTCGTTCCAGGCTTCTGAAAATGCTGTCTTGCGTGATGTTGGGATTGCGCAGGCAGTAGCTGGTGACCAGCTCGAACAAGCTACAATTCGCATCGAACACCGTCGAGATGTCCGGGATCCACGCGGCATCTTTGACGATTGCTGGATTCGATACTTCGAACTGGTGATTCACCGGATGAAATGCGATCCGAATGCGTGTCTGCTCATAGTCTTTGTCAATGACCTGCTGCCCAAGTAGTGCAGCCATGAGCGCGGTCACTCGCTGTTGGCCGTCAATCAGGATGCGCTTGCCGGCAGAGGGTGTGCCGTCCTTGAGCTTCACGTCGGGGTTGCGCCAGGCGATGAGATAGCCGACCGGGAAACCCTGATACAGGGAGTCGAGAAACTTGCGGACCTGGACCGCGCTCCATACGAAGGGGCGCTGAATTTCGGGGATGGCAATATCGCCGGACTTGATCCAGGTAAAGAGCGTTTCGATAGGTGGCTGTGTTACCGCATAACGTTGTGTTGGCATGGGTGAGTCTTTCCTTGGCGGCCATTGTGGACGCCGCATGCTCAGTTCGTGGCTTTTGTGTCCACGTCAACTTGAATCTCGATTTGTCCCGTCACCGCTGCGGCGATGAGCGCGGCGCGACGCTCCTTGAGCAGCGCGATGCTGCGCGCCGCGGCCGCGGCCAACGCATCCAGCCTGGCCGTCTCCGCCGCGATGTGGGCGACGATGGCGCGCTGTTCGTCCACAGGTGGAAGTAAGTTGTGAAGCATGTGCAAACGTTCGCCCTTGATGCCAAGCGCGGTAGAACCCGTGGCGAAAGAGTTGAGTTGCCACTGAAATGGAGCCGACCGAATCCATGCGAGGGCAAACTCGTTCAGCAATACTTCAGGATCGTAGTCCAACTTGATGACTCGTTGGGCAAGCGCTATGTCTTCGCGATCTACAAGCGCCGCTTGGCCCAGTGGCGCTTCCGTGGTTAAAAGCAGGTCGCCAATCTCTGGCTTTCCACGTTGCATTACCTCATCGTAGGCATCTGCGTCGACAAATTCCTGGGATGCCTCATAGTCAATATACCCATCTTTGATATTCCTTGCGGTGACCAAAAAGACGCCGGACGATACTTTTTCGGGTGTCCTTCCGCGGTAATCAACTAATGAACGGAGATACTTTGTAAAGCCAGCGATCTTCCAATGCGCCGGCACCTGCCCCAACCATACCACCCCCGAATCGCGCAGCCGCGCACTCGGGTCGAGGCCGCGCGTCACCGCGGCTGTGATCAGCGCGCGGCGCTTCTCCGCCAGCAGCACCAGCAGCCGGTCCTTGGCCGCCACCAGCGCGTCGATCTGCGCGGTCTCGCGGTCAAGGTAGTCGGCGATAGCGCGTTGATGTTGTTGCGGGGGGACAGCCACCTCCATTGCATACGCAGCATCGCGATTAAGTCCTGGAATCGCTGTCTCGTTTGATCCTTCATCGAGTCGAAGCGTCTGCAGCAGCCAAAAAACCCACCGAAGATGGTGTTGGGTGGTCGAAGAATCTATGAAGAAGGTCGTATCAGACGCGAAGCATGGTCCGGCGCTCCAATTGACCTTACCGTATGAACCTTTCCGGCCAACGATGATCGCAGGTCCCCGAGTATTGGCGTGGGAAATGGACGCGTAGGGCCCATTTGAGCCGAAAACCTGAATCGGCCCATCCTGTATTTCATCCGCCCAAAAGGCATCACCGTAGGCGAAACGCGTGACGTACTTCAACTTGGCGCGTTCCCAGTTCACGCCGCCACCTCCTGCGGAGGCCTCCACGCGTCGACCGGCGCGCGGTTCTGCAAAATCTGGTGCTGTTTGCTGCCAACATTCGGTCTTGACTTGTGCCATCTTATCGTTTATACTCTGAAAAGATGCCCTGCTGCGAGCGAACGTCGGCGCCATGCCGTGTGTGAGAGGACTGGGTTCCTCGACCCTAGCTCGTCAGAGGGCATGGATTTTTTCTAGCGCCAACGGATTTCGATCGCTGTACCACTCGCCATAGGGCTTCCGCCGCGTGTCATCAAGATCCATGATCAGCCGATAGTCCCCGGCAACCAGACGAAAGAAACGTTCCTCGCCCATCTCGTACAAGCGTTGCAGCGCCCAGAGATAGTAGTCTACGATCTGTAGCCCCGCCCTCTCGGAAGGAAAAGCCGACAGGATACGCGTTGGCTTATCTGCTTCCCGATTCCATTTGCGGTTAAAGTTCATCTTTGCCCGGCTGATGGCAGCGTTCAGGGCTTCGGCGCGATCCGATTTGCCACGGCGCGCGAAATAGATCTCGTTGATGTCGGCACGATGGAGCAAGTTCCGAAACAGGCGCTTGACCATGTCATCGTAAACATCATCCGCATGTAGCTTTCTGCCATACTTGAACAGCAACTGCGCCTCACTCACCAGGACGATCTTGCGCCGGATCGCTACCTGGACTTCTACGCCCAACGTGGGCAGCAATTTGAACACCTCACGTCTCACCTCGGGAAGGTCGTTTTTGGCATGAAACGCAATCGCCGTCTTTCGGTTTTCCGGTTGCATCGAAGGAACGCCGGAGAAATAAGGGTCGGCCAACAATTCGGCCCGCAGATTTTCCAGCTTGGCGCTTGCCACCTCCACATTTGCAACGTGTGCCACGCCAACCATGAAGGTGTCAGACACGCCCTCTTGCCCCAACAACACGCGCCCCTTGCGGTCGAACAGGTTCAGGTCTCCGGCCTCGTCCACGAAAAAATGAGCGGTATTCAGACCATTGGTTTGATTGCTCATTCGGTCACCTCCCGCAGCAGCCGCAGGATCTCCTCCTCGGCCCGCTTCAGGTCGGCGTCAATCTCGGCCAGCGGCCGCGGCGCGGTATATTTGTAGAAGTGGCGGTTGAAGTTGATCTCGTAGCCGACCTTGTCCTTGCTGCGATCCAGCCAGGCGTCCGGCACGTGGGGCAGCACCTCGCTGGCGAAGTAGGCGTCCACGTCTTCGGTCAGCGGGACGTTCTCGAAGTCGCGCAGGTCGGGGTCAGGCTCGAACGGATTTGCGATTGTGGATTGCGGATTGCGGATCGAGACGGGCGCGGCGGCGGGGTCCTTCACGGTGAAGACGTTGCGGAAGAGCTTCTGCTCCGCCGCTTTCCAGCGTGAGCCGCGGCCCCGCAACACGAGCTCGATCGTGGCCCAGGCCGAGTCCCAGTCAGCCAATGGCTCGCGGCCGATTGCCGCATCCACGGCTTGCACGTCGTCGAGCAGGTGCGGGCAGGCGTCCAGGAAGCGCACCTTGTCCGCGGTCGTCATCTGGTAACGCAGGCGCAGCGGCCGCTCCACGGTGATGCGGGTGTAGCCGAAGCCGGCGTTGGCGAAGATCTTGGAGGCCTCGCTCTCCTCGAAGCGGCCATAAAGCTGCACGATCCGGGCGATGTCTTCGCCCCCCAGGTGGCGGCGTTTGTCGCCCAGGCTGCGTTTGCTCTCCTCGCTGCCGCCCGGCTGCCAGCAGTCGCGCGCATCGAGCAGTTGCATCTTGCCCCGGCGCCGCCGCTCCTTGCGGTTGGTTACGATCCAGATGTAGGTGCCGATGCCGGTGTTGTAGAACATCTGCTCCGGCAGCGCGATGATCGCCTCCAGCCAGTCGTTCTTGATGATCCACTTGCGGATATCGCTCTCGCCCGACCCTGCGCCGCCGGTGAAGAGTGGCGACCCGGAGAAGACGATCGCCAGCCGCGAGCCGTGCTTCTGTTGGTCGGGCAGCACCGGCTCGAACTTGCTGATCATGTGCTGCAGGAAGAGCAGCGCGCCGTCGTTGACGCGCGGCAGCCCCGCGCCGAAGCGGCCGGCGTAGCCCAGCTTGTCGTGCTCGCGCTCGATCTCCCGCTGCTGCTTCTTCCAGTCCACACCGAACGGCGGGTTCGCCAGCAGGTAGTCGAACGTCTCTCCGGCGAACCGGTCGTCGGTGAAGCTGTCACCGAACCGCACGTTGTCGCCGCCGCCGTTGTGATCCACCGCCTTCATCAGCATATCCGAGGCCGCGGTGGCGAACGCGCGCTTGTTGTAGTCCTGGCCGTAGACGTAGAGCCGGGCCGCCGCGTGGTGCTCGCGCAGGTAGTTCTGCGCCTCGGCCAGCATCCCGCCGGTGCCGCACGCCGGGTCGAGCAGCTTGCGCACCGTGCCCGGCGTCGCCAGCAGCGCATCGTCGTGGATGAACAGGAGGCCCACCATCAGCCGGATCACCTCGCGCGGGGTGAAGTGGTCGCCGGCCGTCTCGTTCGCCAGCTCGTTGAAGCGGCGGATCAGGTTCTCGAAGATCAGCCCCATCTGCTCGTTGGGCACGCGGTCGGGGTGCAGGTCAACATCCGCGAACTTGGACACGACCAGATAGAGGATATTTGCCTCGCGCAGCTTCTCGATCTCGGTCTCGAACTCGAAGAAATCGAAGATGGTGCGCACATTTGCAGAGAAACCTTTGATATAGCTGACCAGGTGCCTGTCAATGTGATCGGGGTCGCCCTTGAGCTTCTCGAAATCCAGCGGTGAGTGATTGTGGAAGCGTTGACCCGCGGTGCGGTTCAGCAGCAGATCCAACGCGTCCTCGTTCAGCTTTCCGCCTGTGCGCCGGGCATGTTCGGCCAACACCGCGGCTTTCGTCGGCGCCAGCACGCAGTCGAAGCGGCGCAGCACCGTCATGGGCAGCATCACCCGCTCATACTGCGGCGGCCGGTACGGCCCGCGCAGCAGATCGGCAATCTGCCAGATGAGGTTGGCGAAGAAGTTGTGGTCGGGCATCCTCTCGCTCATCCATTGTCGGGGACATCATCCCGCCCAAGCGGGTCGTTGAGCTGTCCTCGCACGATGCGGACGCCATCCACTTCGAGCAACAACGCCAGCTTGTCGTTGATGTCGCTGACTTTGCCGAAAGATAGGCCGTTCAAGTGTTGTACAACGCTATCGGACAGGATGGTTGCTACACTCATTTGTACGCCTCCCGGTGCTCGTTCAGCAACATTTCGCTCCGAATTCACGCTTCCCCCACTGGCGACCTATCGTCGGTGCGGCTCTGTTATGCGCGGCGTATTTACGCCGGCACCGCCATCACCTGCACTTGCGGCCGTTCTTTGATCGCCAGGCTACCGGATGCCAACAACTGATCCAGCGTGTCGAGGGTCGTCGCATGATAGTAACGCTCGCCGCACTCCCGGCACACCTCGGCCTCGACATCATCCATGATGTAGAGGATCCGCCGCAACCAGTGAACCTTGCGCACCCGCTTCTTAACTGTTTCACCACCGCAAAATTCGCATGTCATTGGCTGGTCAACCATTCTGTAGGGCGCTCATACCGATAACTATCCTCGTGTCGCCAGGCTTGAACAGATTATAGCTCAAAATCACCGCGACAACAAGTGCAAACTGTGAATCTGGTGTGGAACGGGGGCCGCGCGCCGCCGGAAGCGTGGCGACCACTTCGCGTCCTTCGGCGCCTTCGCGCCTCCGTGCTCCAGACACTTCCCGCACCAGGGCAACCCTTCCCCAACTTCCGGGGGTGTCTCGCCCGATTTCGGAGAAAGCCTGCCCTGGTTGGGGCGACCCTTCCCCGATTCGGGAAATCTCGCAAATGCCTCTATAATCTGCGGCGTGCCATGCGGTGCAGAACAGCCGCGACGCAGCGTAAGGAGCGCACATGATAGACGACCTTTCACCCGATCTGATCCTCACCGATGGCCGGTTCTACACCCTGGACGGCCAGAATGCCGTGGCGCAGGCTGTGGCGATCAAAGACGGCCGCTTCGTGGCCGTTGGCGGCAACGCCGAAATCCGAGATATGGCCGGGCTGATCACCGCGGAGATCTCACTCGGCGGCAGCGCGGTGATCCCCGGCCTGTTCGACAGCCATATCCACATGATGGAAACCGGCGCCAAGCTCGCCGCGATCCGGCTGGACGAGTGCACATCGTCAGAGGAGCTGGCTGCGCTGGTGGCGCAACGCGCCCGCCAGACTCCCCCAGGAACCTGGATCATCGGTCAGGGGTGGAACGAAGGCAACTTCCCCGATGGCCGATTGCCGACGCGCCACGACATTGACCCTGCCACGACCGAACATCCGGTGGCGCTGATGCGCTTCTTCAACACCGATGTGGTCAACAGCTATGCTCTGCGCCTCGCCGGAATTGATCGGCAGACGCCCGATCCCTACCAGGGCAAGATCGAGCGCGACCTCGACGGCGAGCCGAACGGTCTGTTGCGCGCCAAGGCAAAGGGGCTGGTCGAGCGCCTGATCCCCAAGCCCACGGCCGCGGAGATGGCGGAGGCGCTGCGCCTGGGATGCCAGGAGATGCTCCGGTTCGGCATCACCAGCGTTATCGAGCCGGGCTTGAACGCCGATGAAATCCGCGCCTACCAGTCCTTCTACAAGAGCGGCCGGCTGGCAGTGCGCCTAAACCTGATGCCGAGTTGGCACGGGTTCGACCAGGAGGAGACAGAAACGCAACTGGAATACCGCGCGCGCGAGCTGGGCGTCTACACCGGCTGGGGCGACGAGTGGCTGCGCATCGGCGCATTGAAGATGGCGATTGACGGCGGAACGACCCCGCACACGGCTTACATGTACGAGCCGTTCGAGGGAGAGACCGAGGTCGTGAACTACAACCGCCTGGGACTCGAGGATCTGCGCCGTTATTTCCGCACTGCACAGGAGCTTGGCTGGGACGTTGGAATCCATTGCTGCGGCGACCACGCACAAGACCTGGCGGTGGATGCCTTCGCCGAAATCTGCCGCGAGCTGCCGCGAGCCGATGCCCGGCACAGCATCATCCACGGCTACTTCCCCACACCCCGCGCCCTGGAGCAGATGGCGAAGCACAACATCGCCGCGGTGATCCAGCCGACCTTCATCTATTGGGAGGGGGAACTGCTCTTCCGAGACGTAGGCCAACGGCGGGCGCTGAACTACAAGCCGGCGCGCAAGTATCTCGATCATGGCGTGCCGCTGGCAGCCAGCTCAGACGATCCCAGCACCGTATCCGCTAACCCCTTCATCGCGCTCTATGCGCTGGTGACGCGCAAGAACAGGTTCGGCCAGCCCATCGCGCTCCAGGAAGCGATCAGCCGCCGAGAGGCGTTGCAGTCCTACACGATCGCGGGCGCGCGCCTCACGCGCGAGGATCATCTCAAGGGCACGATCGCCGCCGGCAAGCTAGCCGACCTGGCAGTGTTGGATCGCGATTACTTCCGCGTGCCCGACGATGAGCTGAAAGATGTGAAAGTGGACATGACGGTGGTGGGGGGGAAGGTTGTGTGGGAGCGAGGGGCGTGAAGCGTCGCACACCAAGCGCCAGGCATCCTCTCAGGCGCCTGGCGCTTGGTGGGTTTCACACCACATCCCCCGTTGCGTACACGAACTGCCCATCGAGCATCGTCGCCGCCACTTCGGTGTCCGCGATCGCCATGGGATCAATCGTGAAGATGTCCTGCGAAAGCACCACCAAATCCGCCAGTTTGCCCGGCGCCAGTGCGCCCTTGATCGCCTCTTCGCCGCTGGCGTAGGCGCAGCCGACAGTGTACGCGTGGACTGCCTCTTCGACGGTCAGGCGCTGCCCGGCATACCAGCCATCGGGGCCGGGAGAGCCATCGGGCCGGCGGCGGGTGACGGCCGCGTGAATCCCTTTCATCACGCTCAGGTCTTCCACCGGCGAATCGGAGCCGAACGCCAGCGCCGCGCCTGCGTTCAACAGGCCGCGCCAGGCGTAGGCGTGCGCGCTGCGCTTGCCCCAGTGCCTGTCGGCCGCGAGCATATCTTGTGTGGCATGGATCGGCTGCATGGAGGCGATGACGCCGAGTGCGGCGAAGCGCGGTTGATCGTCGGGATGAACGATTTGGGCGTGTTCGATGCGATGGCGGAGAGGCGGATTGCAGATTGCAGATTGCAAACTGCAAATTGCAGCTTGCCGTTTGCTATTTGCAGCTTGCCATTTGCCATTTGCCATTTGCAATTCACCGGCCTCAACCTTGCGCGCCTCGTCGATGGCGTCCAGCACGACCCGGTTGGCCGCGTCGCCGATGGCGTGAACATAGGCTGCGATGCCGGCCCTACTGGCCTTGCCGATGACCTCGCGAAGATGCTCGGCTGTCGCCACGGGGATGCCGTAGTTGGTCGGCTCACCCTCGAACGGTTGGAGCATGTGGGCTGTGCGTGCGCCCAGCGCGCCATCGGAGAAGATCTTCACCCCGCCGATGCGCAGCCACGCGTCGCCAAAGCCCGACCGCACGCCGGTCTGAATGGCGGCGTCGAGGTTCTCTTCGGGAATCTGCATCAGCACCCGCAGGTTTAGCTCGCCGGACGCCCGCAGATGCTGGAATGCGCGAAATGCGCCTGCACCCTCCATCGTGTGAACCCCCACCAACCCGGCCCGATGCGCGTGCGGGATGGCAGCTCGGATCGCATCCGCGGCCTCGGCGATGGTCGGCTCCTGGAAGAGCCGGAACATCAGATCCATCGCCAGTTCTTTCAAGATGCCGGTCGGTTGGCCGGTGTGCGGGTCGCGGTCAATCGCGCCGCCGAACGGGTCGGGCGTGTCGGCTGTGATGCCGGCCAGCTTGAGCGCGGCCGAATTCGCCCACCCCGCGTGGCCGCACTTGCGCCGCAGAAACACCGGATGCTCGGCCGCAACGCGATCCAGATCGTGGCGCGTCGGAAAGTCACTGCCCCACAAGGTGTGATCCCAACCTCGGCCGTGCAGCCAATGGCCGGCCGGAGTCTCGGCCGCGCGGCTGGCTACGTGGGCCAGGGCCTCCTCCAGCGTCGCGACGCCGGCCAGCTCGATCTCTTTCAGACCCAGGCCGTAGGAGAGGAAGTGCAGATGCGCATCGGTAAAGCCAGGCGTCATGGTTCGGCCAGCCAGGTCAATCGCCTTGCCGGCCGGCGCTTTCAGGTCGCGCATGGCATCATCGTCGCCCACCGCCAACACGCGGTCGCCTGCAATCGCAATCGCCCGGCAGCGCGGGTGGGCTGCGTCCAGGGTGTGGATGTCGCCGTTGTAGAGGATCAGATCAGCTTGCATGTTGTTTGTCCTGTCTGTATGGGGATCGTTGACAGCGGCGCGGATCAGCGTCACCGCGCCGCGGTGAAAAGGGTTCGCAGAAAATCCTTCTCCAACGCCAGCGTGCTCTCCAGCGAGTCATACATTGGCGCGGTGACCTTGACCAACACCATGCCATCTTGCGGGTTGCGGCTGTAGCTCGGCCAGAGATAGAAGTAGAGCACCACATGCTCGGCAGAGCCGCCGGCCGGGAACGACTTGGTCGCAACCATGCGCAGCGCGTACAGCTCGCCGGCTGCCAGCGACACGCTCTCTGAGCTGGCGTCGGTCTGCCAGCCGTCCGTATCATAGCAGATTTGCGGCGAATGGAAACTCTTCGACTTGCGGCTGCCGATCAGGCTCAGCCAGACGAAACGGCCGTCAGGCAGCCGATACAGCCGCTGGACGTATTGCTCCGGCTCGAGCAGGATGAAGACCTCCAGGTTAGTTTGGGGCACATCAACCCCGGTCCACGCGCCCAGGGTGAGCGGCACCTGCGTCAGATCGGCGCTCAGGCTCAGGTTGTAGGGGGAGGCGACGGCCCGTTCACGGTCGGTGCGCTGCCAGTTATCCACATCGGCCGCGAATTCATGCCCGCCTGGGGCCGCGCCCAGCCGGCCCCCGCGGGTGATCGCCACGGCCGCCACCGCGCCGGCCGCCAACAGCAAGATGACTAGAAGATATCGTCCCTGATCTCGCGACATCGCACCCACCGACTGAAGACCACCAGGAGGACCACGGCGCTCACGAAGAACACGATGCTGGAGTAGTCGTGGTAATAGTTGAACCCAGCCTCTGCGCCCCAGGTGTTGGCAACCACCAGCAGTGAAGCCACGCGTGCGATGTTGCCCGCGATGGCGATCGGGATGCTGCTAAGGGCCAACAGCAACTTGCCCCACCACGGCCCCTGGACGATGAAGACGACCAGCCCTACCAGGGTCAGCAGCGCGACGATGGAGCGCAACCCGCTGCACTGCGCGCCCACAACGAGGCTTGCGCCAGACCCTGTGGCCGCCGCGGGCAGCGTCACCTGGGCGCCGCTGATCGTGATCGGCACGCCGAACAACTGCACCACGCCCGCGGCGCAGACGCCGGTGAACTGCGCCAGCGGCACGCTAAGCGGTTCGACAAACGGCAGCGGAATCATGAAGAGCAAGAAGCCGAGCGGAAACGCCAGCCGGCGCAGCGCAGCCGCGCCCAGCAAATACCAGATCAGCCCGGCGAGCAGCGCAAGCATCGCCAGCGACGCGATGAAGTAGGCGCGCTGGAAAAGCGCGTAGAGATAGACCGCCATGGCGACGACCGTCAGCGGCAGGCCCGCGTTGGAAGCCTGCAACCTCCGTCGTTCGGCCGGCCACTTGACCCACAACCGCCACCCCACGAGCGCCGACACCAGCGGAACCAGCGGGCCGTGCGAGTAGTAATCATTGCCCAGCCATTCGCCTGCCAACCAACGCCAGGCCGGATACAAGAGCGCCAGTAACAGAGCCCCTACGACGGCAGCACTGACGACAACCCAACGACGATTTGCCTGTAGCCCGTTCATGCTCTCCAAAACCGTTCGCTATGCGGTAGACGCTGGACGCCGCTCCGACGCCCAACCTCTGCTGACTGGCGTAAGTATAGGGGGAGTGACCAGGGATGTCAAAGCGGAGTGTGGTATAATACAGCCCGCGAGTTGGGGCCGCTGCCCTGAAAATCGGCCGCCAGGCGCCAGGCGCTTCGGAAGCGCCTGGCGCCTGGCGGGTCTGGTGGCGACCAGGAGGCTGCGCATATGATCCAGGCACGACAACGGCGAAATCTGCTGTCCGCGTTCGCCTTTTTCTCGCTGAGCGCGTGCGCGGGGCCGCGCACACGCCAGCCCGCACCCCAGGACACACCCGCGGCGACGTCCACGCGCGAGGCCGATCGCACGCGGGCGGCGATCTCAGCGGCGGCCACCCCGACCGCCGCTGAGACGCCGGCCCCCACGGCCGCCGGCAGGATGGTAGAGCAGGTGGTTGCCCTGCCTGCGCCGCGGCCGCAGGGAACTCTCTCGCTGGAAGAGGCGCTCGTCAAACGCCGTTCGCTGCGTGCGTTCGCGGAGGCCCCGCTGACGCCGGCCGAGCTGGGGCAACTGCTATGGGCCGCACAAGGAATCACGCACAAGGCTGGCCTGCGCACCGCGCCTTCGGCCGGCGCGCTCTATCCGCTGGAGCTCTATGCAGTGACGCGCGAGGCGGCCTATCGCTATCGGCCGCAGGGCCATCAGTTGATCGCGCACCGCCACGGCGATCTGCGACCTGCGCTGCACGCGGCCGGCCTGCTGCAAGACTCGATCCTGACTGCGCCAGCAGTCTTCGTCATCGCGGCGGTCTATGCGCGCACCGAGCGCAAGTACGGCGCGGAGCGCACCCCGCGCTACGTCCACCTGGAAGCCGGCCATGCCGCGCAAGGACTCTTGCTCCAGGCGGTCGCGCTTGGGCTGGGCGGCGTGCCGATCGGCGCGTTCTACGATGACCAGGTACAGCGGGCGCTGGCCTTGCCGGCCGATCATGCGCCGCTCTATCTGATCCCGGTGGGGCGACCGCGTTAGTCAATCCGCCGGCTTGCGCGCCATCAACACCATCCGCCGGCTGTCGAGGGTCAGCTCGCTGCCGTCCAGCCCGCCATAGTATGCCTCAAGGCGCAGCCCGGCCGCCTCGACCATGCCGGCCAGCTCGGTCAGGGTGTAGATGCGCATGGCGTGGTTGTACTCGGTGCGGCCACCGGAAGGCTCGATCATCGTCACATGCACCTCCATGCGGCTCGTGAGCAGGTTGAACCGCCGTTCCTCCAGCTCCAACAGGCCATCGTCGTGGCGCATGATGCCGAACGGCAGCAGCCGGCGCATGAGCGATTCCCGATGGATGATCTCGATCAGGAACCGGCCATCCGGCTTCAGCGCCTTGTGAACCTGCGCCAACACCTTCTGGTCTTCGTCCTGATTTTCCAGGTAGGCGAACGCCGAGAACAAATTGAGCACCGCGTCGAATTCGTTCTCGAATGGGATGTCGCGCATGTCGCTGTGGACCCACCGCACACTCACACCGGCCTGCTGCGCCGCGGCGCGGGCTCTGTCCAGGAAGACCCGGCTGAGGTCCAGCCCCGTGACGTGGTAGCCCAAATTCGCCAGGGGTACGGCATGACGGCCGTGGCCGCAGCAGAGGTCCAGAATCTTGCTGCCTGGCGGCAGCCCCAGACGTTCCACGACCAACGCCACCTCCAGCGCGGTGCGCTCCGGCGTCAGCACCGGCTTGTAGAGGCGCAGATAGTCCTCACCGAAGAACTCGACGTACCAGGGCCGGCGTGTCGGCTCCATTTTCCTGCCTCCTTCCTCCAGGGCGACCACCTGGGTGCGCCCCTCCATCATCCAGGGGCGGGGGCAGGGCCTTGCGCCTGCCCGCTTGGGCGACCGCTCCCCTTCATTATAGCCCAAGAGGAGTGAAGAGGGGCAAACTGAGGGGGCGCCGGGCGGGGCAAGAGGCGCGCTTGCCCAACCGCCGAATGGGTATTAGAATAGGGGCGGTGCAGATAAACACGATTTCGCTGGCGCTCATCTCCGACTTGCACGGCAACCTGCCCGCGGTCGAGGCGGTTGGCGGGGATATGCTGAAGAGAGGGGAATATGGCGTTCTTTGAGGATCTGGTTTTCACCGAAGACGGCGCAGCAGTCCCGGTCGTCTACATCGGCGCGACGTCCCACTACGTTGTGGATGACCAGGGCTTCCACCGGCACATTGATGCGCGCTCAGTGGACCGGGTTGTCCTCGGCCAATTCATGGCGCAACTGCAAGAGCACCAGGACGAAGCCGCGGCAGCCATGCTGCGCATGATGGGTCAGGACGACCTGTTTTCTAAAGCGCTTGTGGACTCCACCTTGCGGAACATGGACCTGGAGAAGGTCCTCAACCAGGGCCTCCCGCCCGAAGCGCGCCAATGGCTGGGGCTGCTGGGTTTTCGGGTGATCGTTGACCTGCACGGCGAGGTGGTGCGCGTGGATTTGCCCGCAATGGCCGCGGACGATGATCAGTAGCGGAGTCGCGTCACGAAACTTCGAGGTGAAATTCTGATGTCAGGCAGAAGTAATCGCAAAAGGGGCTCGTGGGAGACCTTCAAGGAACTGGGCTGCGGGCTGCTCACCATCGCGCTCGTCACCCTGCCGGTGATGGCGTTTTCACTGGCGACGCGTGGCCCGTCGTTCTTTCTGAAAATCGCAGCGATCGTGCTGATACTGCTGGTCGCCTATGCAGTGTTCCATCGAATCCGGCATGGACTACGAACCCTCGAAGAGCGGCGCGGCCCGGATGATCGCGCCTGACCGCCCGGATGACGTCCTCTGCTCGATTCTCCTAAGCGATGAAAGTCGCAGACTTCCGCCGCCGCCTGCGCTATACTATCTGCACACTGAAACCTTCTAACTCACCACAGAGACACAAGACATGGCGGAACCACGGCTTCTATCCATTCAGATCGGCCCGGTGCGAGCCCTGGGCGATCCCGAGGGGACCGATCCGGCTGACAGACTCTGGACGACTGGCCTTTTCAAGGCGTCGGTAGACGGCCCGGTGTGGCTGAGCGCGGCCGGGCTGCCGGGCGACCAGCAAGCCGATCTCGTCAACCACGGCGGCCCGCACAAGGCGGTCAACGTCTATCCGAACGAGCATTACGCGTTTTGGCGAGAGAGCCTCAACCGGCCGGCGATCGCTGCCGGCGCGTTCGGCGAGAACTTCACGACCGCGGGCTGGCTGGAAGAAGAGGTCTGCATCGGCGATGTGTACGCTATCGGCGCCGCAGCCGTGCAGGTATCGCAGCCGCGCGGACCGTGCTGGAAGCTCGCGCGACGCTGGCAAGTTCCCGATCTCGATCGGCGCATTCGCGCATTGGGCCGGACCGGCTGGTATCTGCGCGTGCTCGATGAGGGCTTCGTGCAGGCTGGCGAGACGATCCGGCTGGTAGAACGCGCGTATCCCGAATGGACGATCGCGCGGGTCAATGCCCTGCAGCGCCGGCTGCGCGAAGATCCGCAGGCTGCGGCCGAACTGGCCGCCTGCCCCCTGCCACCATGAGAGGCGGCATGATGGACGCCTTCCCGCGCATCCAGGCAAGCGGTCGTTCCTCCGTGCGCTGGCGGCCCGAAGGTTGGCCGGCGTTCCTGCGGCCGCGCACCTTCCTGCCCCAGGAACACGGCGGGTGGTTTCTGTTCCTGACGCCCCTGGCCGTGGGTCTGACGGTCGGCCGCGGCTGGCACGCGGCTGGGCTGGCTTTCGCGTTGGCTGCGTTGGCGTTCTACATGGCGCGGCGCCCCCTCGACCTGGCACTGAGGAGTCTGCGCGGGGAGCGCACACGCGCGGATTTGCCTGCGCTGGGCGGCTGGCTGGCGATCTATGGCCTGCTGGCCGCAGCGCCGATGGCCCATCTGGTGCTGCGAGAACGGCTGATCGGGTTGCTGCCATTGGCCGCGGCCGGGCTGACGCTGCTCAGCCTGCAGCTATGGGCTGCGCAATCGCGTCGCGCTCGCACGGCCTGGAGCGAGGCCGTCAGCACGGCCAGCCTGGGGCTGGTGGCAGCCGGCGGCTACTATGTCGGCGCAACTATCGCAGGCGAGGCGCATACGACCATGACCGCGCTGGTTCTGTGGGTGTTGTGCGCCCTGCAGGGGGTCGGCGGCGTGCTCTACTCGCGCTGGCGGCTGCGTCGTCGCCGTCTGAGTCTGATCGAAGGACGGCCTGAGCGCGGTCGCCCACCGGCGATGTCTGAACGCGACGGAGACCCGGCCGTGCCCCGTGTGTCGGTGCTGACGCACCACATGACGGCGCTTGCCGTGGCAGTGGCCATCGCGGCAGCCGGCCTGGCGCCCTGGGTCGTGACGCTGCTCTATGCCGGCCTGTTGATCCGCGTCGCCTGGGGCACGCGGCCTGCTGCGCCGCCAGATCGCACCGTCATTCGCATCGGTCTCAGCGAGGGAATCGTCACGCTGGCTGGCGGCACCTGGCTGACGCTGGCCTTTCTATGAGCAGGTCGTGTGAAAGAGGAGATCAACCCGTGGCTCCGCTGATCTTGCCTGAGATCAACCAGGCTCTCTGCACCGGCTGCGGCGATTGCCTGATGGTGTGCACGCCGAAAGCATTGGAGCTGACGAACGGCAAGGCCGTGCTCGCGCGACCCGAAGTCTGTGAGTATGAGGGGGGATGTGAGCCCGTCTGCCCGGCTGGCGCCATCCAATTGCCTTATCTGATCGTCTTCGACGCGCAAGAGAGATAACATGGACCCCGCGACGACTTTCTATGACGCGCTCGCGCCGCTCTTCGATGTCATGACAGATTGGGATGCACGGCTGGCTGCCGAAGGGCCGTTTCTGCGCCAGCTTCTGGACGAGGCTGGCGCGCGACAGGTGCTCGATGCAGCCTGCGGCAGCGGCGGACACGCGCTGGCCCTCACACGCTGGGGATACGCGGTTACCGCCATAGACGCCAGCCCTGCGATGATCGCACTGGCGAAGCAAAAGGCCGAAGTGCAAAGGCTGGCCACGACCTTCGCAGTGGCAGATCTGGCAGACCTGGCCGCCCTGCCCCCTTCCCTGTTGGCCAGAGAGGAGGAGTTCGACGCCGTCCTCTGCCTGGGCAATTCACTGCCGCACCTGTTGAGCCATGCCGAGCTGGCCGCGGCGCTGCAGAGCATGGCCGCGGCGCTGCGGCCTGGCGGTCTGTTCATCACACAGAACCTGAACTACGATCTGCGTTGGAAAAAGCAGCCTCGTTTCTTTGCCGCGCAAGGAGGCGAGCTGGCCGGGCAGCCGGTGCTCGTCTGGCGCTTCGCCGACTATCAGGTGGATGCGGAGCGCATCGCCTTCCACATCGCCCTGTTTCGTCCCGGCCGCGCTGAACCGGGCGCCGGCCCCGCGCACGACTGGAACGTGGAAGTGCACACCACCCCGCAGCGGCCTCTCTTCCTGGCCGACCTGACGGCCGCGCTGACCGCGGCCGGTTTCGCGCAAATCCAGGCCTACGGCCGGATGGCGCTTCCCCGCGAGCCGTTCGATCCCGAGGCAGCGCCGGATTTGGTCGTGACGGCACGGCTGTCCTGCCAAGCGCCAGGCACTTCGGAAGTGCCTGGCGCTTGGCAGGTTTCAATGACCTTTTCATCCCCAGTGCGTTTGTGATCCACGTCATTCCCCTGCCCGCGTCATACGAGCATACTTGCCTCTGACGAATCCTTGCAGCACGGGGAGGGGATCAAATGGACCGCAGCCCGACCTCTGGCCTGTTGCCCACACTCTTGAGCGCGACGCTTGGACGACTCGCCCGCGGCCGGTTGCCCCAGGTCGTCGGCGAGCTGCGTCTGCCCGGCCTGGCCGCGGCCGCCGAGATCATCCGCGACCGCTGGGGCGTTCCGCACATCTATGCCCAGAACGACCACGACGTGTTCTTCGCCCAGGGCTTCGTTCACGCCCAGGATCGTCTATGGCAAATGGATTTCCACCGTCGGCTCGCGGCCGGACGCCTGGCAGAGGCGCTGGGGAAGACGGTTCTGCCCCTGGATCGTTGGATGCGCATCCTGGGGCTGCACCGCACGGCCGAACAGGAGGCGCGCTGGCTGGCCGAGGAAGCTCCCCGCGATGCACGCGTCGCGGCTGCTCTCGCCACACTGGAAGCCTACGTCGCAGGAGTGAACGCCGGCATCGCCTCAGGCCCTCGCCCCATCGAGTTCGCCCTCCTGCGCTGCCGCCCCGAGCCGTGGACCATCGCCGACTCGCTGTCGTGGGCCAAGTTGATGGCCTGGAGTCTGTCTGTCAACTGGGAAAGCGAGCTTCTGCGATCGCACTTGATCGCACGCCTGGGGCCAGAGCTGGCCGCGGAGCTGGAACCGGTGGCCGGCGATCTGGGGCCGATCATCCTGGCTGACGGCCAGCAAGGGTTGGCCGGCCCGCGCGCCGCGGCCGGCCTGGGTAGCAACAATTGGGTCGTCGCTGGCAGCCGCACGACCACAGGCAAGCCGCTGCTCGCCAACGACATGCACTTGCAGATGGTCGCGCCCAGTATCTGGTACGAGAACCACCTGGACAGCCGCGCAGCTCTGCCGCAGCCGGCCGGGGCCGGGTCTGCGGGCCTGCACGTCACTGGCGTCACCTTTCCCGGCATCCCGGGCGTGATAGCCGGTCACAATGCGCACGTGGCCTGGGGCTTTACGAATGGCTTCGCGGACGTGCAAGACCTCTACACCGAGCGCCTGCGACGCACTGCCGACGGCCGTGTCGAGTACGAGTACTGCGGCCAATGGCTGGAGGCCGCAGTCCGGCAGGAGACGATTCGCGTCCGCGGCCGCGCTCGTGTCGTGGAAGAGGTGATCGTCACGCGGCACGGCCCGATCATCAACGCGTTGGCGCCAGACCTGGCTGGCGAGACGCCCCTGGCGTTGCGCTGGACTTCGTTGGACCCAGGTCGCGAGATACTGGCGCTCTGCGCCATCAACCGGGCGCGGACCTGCGCCGAGTTCCGCGCCGCGCTGCATGACTGGACCGGGCCGGTCCAGAACATCGCGTACGCGGACATCTACGGCGACATCGGCTACACCTTCGCGGGCAGGATTCCGATCCGGCCACAAGGAGACGGCCGCGTTCCCGCGCCGGGCTGGACCGGCGAACACGAGTGGCGCGGCTACATCCCTTTCGATGAGCTGCCCCATCTCGACAACCCGGCGCAAGGTTACATCGTCACCGCCAACAACCGGGTGGTAGGAAACGACTATCCCTACTTCCTCGGCCGCGACTTCACGCTGGGGGATCGAGCCCAGCGCATCACAGAGCTGATCGAGGCGCGGGCAAAGCTCGACATCCCTTATGTCCAGCGGATGCAGTTCGACCAGGTCTCGCCGACCGCAGTCAGCGTGACCGGCTGGCTCGGCCAACTGACGTGCGACGACCCTGAGCTGGCGGCCGCGGTGGAGATGATGCGGGTGTGGGATGGCGAGTTGGCCGCCGATAGCCCTGCGGCAGCCGTACAGCAGGTCTTCGCGCGGCGGATGATCGCGCTGATGACCGCGCCGCGCCTGGGCGAACTTGCCCCTCGCTACGCGGGCCGCGGCCCGACGCCCGAGATCGCGGCGTCCAGCATTTTCGGGCATCGGGCCTGCGAGTGGCTGAAGGGCCAGTTGGCCCAGCCGGCCTCGCACTGGTTCGACCTGGGCGGCGGCGAAACGCGCGACGACGTCATGCGGCTGGCGCTGCGCCAGACCGTGGACTATCTTAAGGGGCGTCTCGGCCCGCGCGTTTCTGCCTGGGGCTGGGGCAAGCTGCACACCCTGACCTATGGCCATGTCTTGGGACGCGCGCCGGCGCTGGCGCGGCTGTTCAACCGTGGACCCTATCCTCTCGGCGGCGACGGGTCCACTCTGTGAGCTGCTGGCACCGGTATGCACGACCTGGAAAGTGCGAGCGTGATCGGCCCGCCATTCCGTTTCATCGCGGACCTGGCCGACTGGCGCAACTGCCTGGGCCTGCTTGCGCCCGGCCAGGCGGGCAACCCTGCCAGCCCACATTACGACGATCAGGTGAAGGCCTGGTTCACGGCGGGCTATCATCCACTGCTGTGGGAACGCGCAGATGTGGAAGCAGCGGCCACCGCGCGGCTGGCGCTGTCCTGAAAATCACCGGTTCGCATTTCTCATAATGGCAACCTTGCGGTATACTCAGCGCGCAGTAAACTCCTCTGAGGTGCGACTTGATCAACGAATCCCGTCTCGTACAGACCTTCCTGGAATTGGTGGCCATTGATAGCCCCGTGGGCCACGAAGAAGCGATGGGGGCCGAACTGATGGCGCGGTTTGCGGCGCTGGACGGTCAGGTGGTGCGCGATGAGCACGGCAACGTCATCGCGCGCTGGCCCAATGGCCAGGGCGATTGGCTGATGCTGAGCGCGCACATGGACACCGCGGGCGCGGATGTCGGCATCAAGCCACGTATCCGCGATGGCGTGATCTATTCCGACGGCGCAACGATCCTCGGCGGCGACGACAAGTCCGGCGTGGCGATCATCCTGGAAACGATCCGCTCGCTGCAAGAACAGGGACTCGCTCATCCGCCGCTGGAGGCGGTCATCAGCGTCAGCGAAGAGGTGGGGCTGCACGGAGCAAGACTGTTGGACAAGAGCAAGCTGCGCGCCCGCCGCGGCTACGTCCTCGACGCGGGCGGACCCATCGGCACGATCGTCAACAGCGCGCCCAGCCAGGACGCGCTGCGCGTAACGGTCTTCGGCAAGAAGGCGCACGCGGGCAGCGAACCGGAGCGCGGGGTCAACGCCATTCGCATCGCGTCCGAGGCCATCGCGGCCATGCCGTTGGGTCGCATTGACTTCGAGACCACGGCCAACATCGGAGTGATCGAGGGCGGCACGGCTACCAACATCGTGCCCGACGAGGTGCGCATCCGCGGGGAAGCTCGCAGCCGGAACAACGACAAGCTCGCGGCCCAGACGGTCGCCATGGTCGCCGCGTTCCAGGATGCGGCCGAGCGGCACGGCGGCCGCGTAGAGATGAAGCTCCAGCGTTCTTACAACGCCTACAAGCTTGCCGAAGACGCGCCGGTGATCGCGGCAGCGATGGCGGCCGCCCGCAAACTGGGTTTCGAGCCGATCCTCCACGCTTCGGGCGGCGGCGCCGATGCCAACATCTTCGCCGAAGCCGGCATCCAGTGCGCGGTCATCAGCACCGGCATGGCGGAAGTGCATACCCCGCAGGAGCACATCGCCATCGCCGACATGGTCAACTCCGCGCGTTGGCTGGCCGAGCTCATCGCCCGCGGCTGACCGCCATACGCAATACGGAATTACGCAATACGCAATCCGTGACAGAGAGGTCTCCCATGCCTCGTCCACTGCCCATCCTGTTCATCCACGGCTTCAATGGCGATCCCGGCGACTGGACCGATAGCGGGTTCCGGCAATACGTCATCGAACAGGGCGACCCTTCGGCAAGCTTAGAGCTTGCCCTGAACGCAGTGAAGGGGCAGGCTCTGGATCCCGATCTGGTGCGGCAGTTTCGCTATGGCGTCGCGGAAGACGGCACCTACAACAACCGGGGCGACATTCCCCAACTTGCGGCGCGGCTGGCGGGCGTCGGACTGAGCGACAAAGAGATGTTGACCTCGAGCGTGGATCGCCTGAGTGCGGATAGCGTCGCCAGGGGCGGCCCGGCCGGGGTCACATTGATCGCGCACAGCATGGGCGGGATCATCAGCCGCTACTATCTGAGCCGCCGCGAGCCCGATCGGTTCGGCGCGGTATACCGCGGGCACGTGAGCCGGCTGATCCAGATCGCTTCGCCGAACCAGGGCGTAGATCTCATGCGCCTGACCGCGCTGGCCCCGCGTGGGTCGCTGTCGTGGCTGTTCATCCGCCTGCTGGAGAAGTTGGGGCTGGCGCCGGCGCTGCCAGGCGACGCGGTCGAGGCGTGGGAGGCCCAGTTCCAGCAGATGCAGACGGCCGAGCGCGATGCCGTCGCGCCGGCGAGCGCGGGGCCAGGCAGCCGCGTGCTGCTCACCGACACGCCCGTCTATCAGCAGCTCGCGCCGGGCAGCCCGCTGCTGACTGAACTCAACCAGCCAGGCACGATGCCCGCGCACGTCGAGTGTCACACCTTCTACGGCGATATTCGCGTGCGTCTGGTGGTGGCGCTGCGACCGGCCGGCCGCGTGCTATTGGATCACGCCGCCAGTTTCGGGGACATGCTGGTGCCGGCCTACAGCGCGGCGGAAATCCCCGGCTCCCCGGCCACGCCGCACCCCTACGTGGCGGAGCGCCGCATCGAACTGAACCTGCGCGTGGCGGCGTCTGAACCGCGCGCGCTGGCCGACCTGCTGCCGGACATCTCGCACGCGAAGCTGCTGTCAAACCGGGCCGTGCAGGATGCAGTTTTGGCGCTGCTGCAATAGTATACCAGGAGGGATCATGCGCGCTTTTGTCGTCGCCTGGCGGACCCTCGTCAGCATCTATAACGAGCTCTTTTTCATGTTGGGCGTGAGCGTCCTCTGGTGGATCACGGGAGGCATCTTCGTGGGGCTGGCGGTCCTGTTCGCCTGGCCGATGCTCCAGATCGGCGGTCCGGTGTGGCTGGCGCCGCTGGTCGCCATTCCGGCCGGCCCGGCCATGGCAGGCATCGCGAACGCCGGCCGCCGCGTGGCGCGCGATCTGCACGTGGATCGCGGCTTCTTCTGGGACGGCTTCCGCGTCTACTGGAAAAAGGCGCTGGCTCTCAATGCCATCAGCATGGGCGTGCTGGCCCTGTTGATGCTCAACCTGCTCTTCTATCTCTCGCAAGACAACGCGGTGGTGCGGATACTGGCGTTTCTGTTCCTCTACCTGATCGTGTTTTGGTTGAGCGTTCAGTTCTACATCTTCCCGATCCTGGTCGGCATGAAGGAGCCCAGCCTCTTCCCCGCGGTGCGCATGGCCGCGGCGATGGCGTTCGGCAACCCGCTCTTCTCGCTCGTGCTGCTCGTCATCGCCGCCGCGCTGACCTTTCTCAGCGTCGTGCTGGCGATTCTGATCATCTTTGCCTGGCCCGCGCTGATGGCGCTGCTGGGCGAGCACTCGCTGATCCTAATGTTGCAGCGAGCTGGCATCAAGATCGAGGATGGCAGCATGCCGCCGAAGGGATGATGGTGGATTTGGGATTTTAGATTTTGGATTTGAGATTGAGGGCGGCGAATCCACGACCATCCCAAGGCCAGTCATTGATCGCGCTCTGCACCGCACAGGTCTCTATCTCTATCTCCCCTCTCTATCTCCCCTCTCTATCTCCCCTCTCTATCTCTCCTCGGAAATACGCCGCAGTGGCCGCCAGGCCGCCGCCGAGCGAGACCTCGGGGGCCCAGCCCAGCGTCTCGGCCGCCAGGCGATTATCCAGGCACGACGCCCACACTTCGCCGGGTTTGTCGGGGCCATAGATGGGAACCAGGGCGTAGCCGGGGCTGACTGCTCGCAACCCATCGAAGATTGCCTGGATCGTCGTCGGGACCGCCGAACCGATGTTGACGATGCCCCCGCCGGCCGCCAGCGCTAACACGTTTGCAGCCGCGATGTCGGCCACGTAGACGAAGTCGCGCACCTTGGCGCCGTTGCCGTTGATGATGCACGGCTGGCCCGCGGCCATCCGGCCGGCGAAGATCGCGACCACGCCCGCCTCGCCATGGGGATCCTGCCGCGGGCCGTAGACGTTGGCATAGCGCAGCACGATGTGATCCAGGCCGTAGTTGCACTGATAGGAATAGAGATAGAACTCGAACGCGATCTTGCTGACGCCGTAGGGATCCACCGGATGCACCGGCCAGTCCTCGCGGAAGGGTGGTTGCCCGCGACCCTCGCCGTAGCCCGCGCCGCCCGAACTGGCGTAGATCACCTTGCGCACGCCGTACTTGCGCGCCAGCTCAAGCAGGCCGATGCCCGCCACGATGTTGACCTGGGCGTATTCCTCGGGAATGACCAACGATTCGCGCACGCTGGCGAGCGCAGCCTGGTGCGCGATGAAGTCCGGCCGTTCGGCCGCGAAGACGCGCTCCAGCGCGGCCTCGTCGCGCAAGTCCACCTGGTAGAAAGCCGCTGCAGGGTGGACGTTCTCGCGGCGGCCGTGGCTCAGGTTGTCTACCACCGTGACCCGATGGCCGGCTGCGATGTACGCATCAACGACGTGCGAGCCGATGAACCCGGCGCCGCCCGTGACGAGGATGGTGCTCATGTGAATGCTCCGTGGGCGTAGTGCGTATTGCGTATTCCGTAGTGCGTATGGCATCATATCATGGGTTGGGCTGAAACGGAAGTGCGATGCCTTTGGGCTCTCGCCCCAGTGTGCTATAATCGTTCTCGTATTCCAGAACCAAACGCGCAATACGCAATACGCAATACGCAGTACGCAATACGTTTCACACCAGGAGTCGCTTCTTGTTCACTCTCGATCTACCAGAACTGCTGGCGCGCGCCATCGCTTTACTGCTCGGCTTCGGCGTCCACGAGGCGGCTCACGCCTGGGCCGCCTATCGGCTGGGCGACGATACCGCCAAGCGCGCCGGCCGGCTGACCTTGAACCCGTTGGCGCACCTCGATCCGCTCGGCGCGCTCATGGCGCTTTTCGCGATGTTCGGCTGGGCCAAGCCCGTGCCGGTCAATCCCTTGCGGCTGCGGTTCGGGCCACGCACCGGTCTGGCGCTGGTAAGCGTCGCGGGGCCGGCGAGCAATCTGCTGGTGGCCGGCCTGGTGGCGCTGCCCTGGCGTCTGGGCCTCATCCACAACGCGCCCGAGGTCGTGCTCTTGCTCGTCTGGGTCATCGTCGCGATGAACGTCGGGCTGGCCCTGTTCAATCTGATCCCGCTCGCGCCCCTCGACGGCCACAGCGTGCTGAACGGCATCCTGGAGCCGCGGCTGGCCGAACGAGTCCAGGCGTTGCAGGTCTATGGCCCCATGATCCTTCTCGGCTTGCTGATGTTGGGTCGCATCTCGCCAAGCCTGGATATCCTGGGACGCACCCTCTACCCGGCCGCGATCGCGACCATGAGATTCATGTTCGGGCTGTGATGGGCAGATCCGCAGGGCCGCGGCCGCGCTATCGCGTGCATCAGTTCCTGCAGGCCGCGGCCGCCTGGCTGACGCCGCCGAGCGCGGTCGAGCTGGCCACGGCGCGATGCTGTCTGCCCGCCGCGGCCTGGGAGATGTTCAGAGCGTTGCCCCGCAGCGATCAGCATCACGGCCTGCAAGTGCTGCGGGCGCTGACCGCAGCCGGCCATCGGCACGTTGCGCTCTGCCAGGCGGCTCTGCTCCACGATTGCGCCAAACATGCTGGCGGCCTGCGGCTCTGGCATTGGGCAGCGGTCGTGTTGCTCGCGGCTGTCCGGCCGGCCTACCTGGCCGGATTGGCCGGCGCGGCTGAGCCGTCCGCGGGCGATTGGCGGCGCCCCTTTTGGGTGCACGCCAACCATGCGCAGCAGGGCGCCGAGCTGGCCGCCGCGGCCGGCTGCGACCCGTGCGCGGTGGAGTTGATCCGACGACACCAGGATCGGCCGGCGCCGACCGGCGATCCATCGTTCGACAAGTTGTTGGCGGCCCTGCAGGCCGCGGACGACGATCACTGAGACAGGAAATCACATGGCAGACAGAATGCAAATCACCATCATAGGGATGGGGTTGATCGGCGCATCAGCCGGGCTGGCCTTGCGCAAATACCAGGACAAGGTCACGATCGTCGGGCACGACCGCAACCTGCGGCTGGCCGGCCAGGCCAAGTCCATGGGCGCGGTGGATCGCACCGAGTGGAACCTCATCAACGCCGTGGTCAAGGCCGATCGCATCGTGATGGCCGTCCCCGCGGGCGAAATCCGGGATACCCTGACGGCCATGGCCCAGGACCTGAAAAATGGCTGCGTCATCCTCGATCTGTCAGACGTGAAGACATCGGTCCTGGATTGGGCGGCCGAGCTGCTCCCGCCGCACGTCTCTCTGGTGGGCGGCCATCCCATTGTGGTGACCGAAAACCTGGACACGTCAGGCGCGCGCGCGGATCTGTTCGCGGGCAAACTGTTCTGCCTGATGACCGACGCGCGCAGCTCGGATGCCGCCGTGCGGTTGGCGACCGACCTGATCGAAGCGATGGGCGGCAAGCCGTTCTTCCTCGACCCGGTGGAGCACGACGGCATGGTCGCCGCAACGGTCCATGCGCCTACGCTGATGGCGGCCGCGCTGATGGAAGCGGCCATCACCAGCCCAGGCTGGGCCGACATGCGCAAGCTGGCCGGCACCCAGTTCTATGCCAGCACGCTGATCACGGCGGACGACGGCAAGGCCGCCGCGAGCGCGTGCGCGGCCAATCGCGAGCATACCGTGCGCTGGCTCGACCGGTTGATCGGCGAACTGGACGAATGCCGCGACCTGTTGGCAGCCGGCGAGGACGAGAAGCTGGCCGACATGATCGAGCGCGGTCTGGAAGCCGGCCGTAAGTGGCTGCACGCCCAGGCCCGCGGCGACTGGGAAGAGCCCGTGATGTCGGCGGCCGAAATCCCTTCATCAGGATCATACCTGGGCCAGATGATCGGCATGGGCGCGTTTCGACAGCGCGGCCCACAGCCTGGGGGACGGCAGCCGGGCAAGCCGAAGAAGTAGAGCGCCCCTTGCCCTTCGTCTACATCGTGCGCTGCGCGGACGGCGCTCTATACGCCGGTTGGACGACCGACCTCGGCCGGCGCATCGCGCAGCACAACGCCGGCCAGGGCGGCCGCTATACGCGCGCTCACCGTCCCGTCGCGCTCGTCTATCACGAAGAGACGGCCGACCGTCGCTCTGCTATGCGCCGCGAGGCGCTCATCAAGCAGATGGATCGGGAGGAGAAGGAGCGGCTGATCGCGGTGGGCGTGAAGCGTGAGGCGTGAGGCGTGGAGCGTGGGGCGAAGAGAATGCGCATCCTGGCCATCGCGCCAACCAGTTTCTTTGCGGATTACGGCTGTCATGTGCGGATTCGCGGCCAACTGACCGCCCTGGCCGGCCGCGGGCACACGGTGCGCCTGGTCGCCTATCCGAGCGGCCGGGATGTGGCTGGCCTGCCGACCACGCGTGCGCCCTGGCCCAGGGCCGGCGCGATCCAGGTCGGCTCATCGCGGCTCAAGATCGCGCTGGATGCCCTGCTCGCGCCGACCGCGCTGGCTGTCGCGCTGCGCTTTCGGCCAGACGTGATCCATGCCTATCTGCACGAAGGCGCGCTGATCGGCTGGGCCATCGCCGCGCTCATGCGCCGGCCCCTGGTCTTCGACTTCCAGGGCAGCCTGACGGCTGAGATGCTGGATCACCGCTTCTTGTCGCTGCGGTCGCGGTGGCTGCCGCTGTTGCAGCGGCTGGAGCGCTGGATAGACCAGCGGCCAGCCGCGGTCCTGGTCAGCTCGGCCCACGGCCGGCGCCTGCTGGCAGATCGCTTTGGGGTTTCCCCTGGTCGCATCATCAGCCTGCCAGACAGCGTGGATCCCTGCTTCTTCCATCCTGCCGTAGCCTTCGATCCCGCTGAGCTGGCGGCTCTGCGCACACGGTTGGGCCTGCGGCCGGGAGGGCGCGTGATCGTCTACCTGGGGCTGCTGGCGACCTACCAGGGCACGGATTTGCTGCTGGCGGCTATGGCGCGCCTGGCGGAACGCTATGGCGACGTCCATCTGCTGCTGATGGGCTTTCCATTTGTGGATCGCTATCGGCGTCAGGCTGAAACGTTGGGGCTGACCGGCCGCGTGACCCTGACCGGCGGCGTGCCCTATGAGCTCGCGCCGATCCACCTGGCGCTTGGCGAGATAGCGGTTGCGCCCAAGCTCTCGGCCACCGAGGGCAGCGGCAAGGCGCTCACCTACATGGCGGCCGGGCTGCCGGTCGCGGCCACCGACATCCCCATCCATCGTGAATACCTGGGCCAATGGGGCGTCTATGCGCCGCCGAACGAGCCGCAGGCGCTGGCCGGCGCGTTGGGCCAGCTCCTGGACGATCCAGCCGGCGCCGCGCTGCGCGGCCGGAAGCTGCGTGAGCGCGCGGAGCGCGCCTACACCTGGTCGCACGCGGCCGATATCGTCGAAGGGGTCTACCAAAGCGTGACTTCGCCCTGCGGTGTTCCGTTTTCCTCTTGACGGCGCGCATGAAACATGTCATAATGGCGTTTGCGATGGGGCGACGGGCTGAGGACCGAAGAGAGTACATCATCGAACGGACGGGTCTATGCGGTTCGCATGGGATGAAGCGAAGAACGAGACCAACATCCGCGACCACAAGATTGACCTTGCGGATGTGCCGCCAGTTTTTGACGGCCCGATGCTTGCAGAACTGGACGAGCGCGAGGATTACGGAGAAGACCGTTGGATAGGAATCGGGCTTTTGGGCGACATCCCTGTCGTTGTCGTCTTTACGGAACGTCAGGGCGACACGATCCGCATCATCTCCGCGCGAAAGGCAAATAGGCATGAGCGACGGAAATTCAGAGAAGCAATCGCGAACTGACTGGGAAGCGCTGCGAGCGATGACGGATGACGAGATTGACTACTCGGATATTCCGCCGCTCGACGACCACTTCTTCGAACGCGCAACCTGGCGATCGCGTGAACAGAAGAAAGTAGTCGTAATGATGCGGGTGGATCCCGATGTGTTCGCCTGGTTCAATTCCCAGGCGGACGGTTGGGAGCGACGTATGCGCGCGGCTTTGCGGATATATGTTGAGGCGCACAAGGAGCCCGAGATGGCATAGGTCGCGTGAAAGGCGCGTTCACAGTAACGACAAGAAACCCGGCTTCTCCGGAGAAGCCGGGTTTCTTCTGTCGGGCCCAATTCATGCCCCACCAAGCGCCGGCGCTTGGTGGGAGAGAAAGTGAAATGCAGCGAGTAATGCAACTGACGCGCCATGGTCGCTGGGCGGCGGCGATCCTGGCGCTGCACCTGGTCTTGGGCGTGCTCTACAGCCTGGCCGTGCCGCCATGGGAGGCGCACGACGAGTGGGCGCACTACAAATTCGTCGAATACGTCGCCCGCCATCGCGCATTGCCGCCCCCCGACCAGCGCCTGACCACCGAATACGAATACGACGAGGCGAACCAGCCGCCCCTCTATTACATCGTCGCGGCCTTGCCGGTGATGCTGGTGGACGTCGCAGACGGCGTTCGCCCTGATGTCAACCCCTATTTCGGCTCGAACTCCGGCGTCGGCGGCATCAACGCGGCCGTCCATCACCCAGAGCAGGAACGCTTCCCATGGCGCGGCACGCTGCTGGCGCTGCGACTGGCGCGCGGCGCCTCGTTGCTGATCGGGCTGCTCGGCCTAGCCGCAGTCTACCGCCTGGGACGGCTGCTCGCGCCCGGCCGTCCTTCGGTCGCGCTGATCGCGTTGGCGATTGCGGCGTCTTCGCCCCAATACCTCTTCATCAGCAGCGTCGTCACCAATGATGTCTTGATCGCGGCGCTGGGGTGCATCGTGGCGTGGCTGGCCGTCCAGGTCGTGCTCGAGGGCCTGCGCCCCTTGCCGGCGCTGGCGCTGGCGTTGGCGGCCGGGCTGGCGCTGCTGACCAAGCTTTCGGCGCTGGCGCTGCTGCCGTTCGTCCTGCTCGCGCTGATCGCCGGCGGCATACGCGCCCTCCGGCGTGGCGAGAGCCGCCGGGCCGTGTGGCTGACCATCGGTCTGACGCTCCTGGCGGCGACGGCGGCCGGCGGCGCATGGTTCGTGAGCAACTGGCGAGCCACCGGTCACTGGCTGCCGCGCGATCCCTGGGTGCTCTATCGTCTGTTCGACCGCTGGATCGCCAGGATCGGCGATGCAGCGCCGGTGCAATGGGCCGCGCTGCCTTCGGCATTGGTCTATGCGTTTCGCACGTTTTGGGCGTCTTTCGGGTGGGGCAACCTGGAAGCCTATCGGTGGGTCTACTGGCTATTCGCCGCTCTGTGCGCGGTCGGGTTGCTCGGCTGGCTCGGCTGGCTGGCGCAGCGCCGCACCCCATTCGACCGCAAGATCGCCGCGGGACTGCTGGCTGTCCTGGTGATTTCGGTTTTCCTCATGGCCGCCTACCGCGACTTCGACTACGGCGGCGATCTAATCCGAGGGCGCTATCTCCTCCCCGCGCTGGGGGCAGTGGCAACGTTGCTGGCGTTGGGTTTGGATACGCTGGCGGGCGGTGAGCGTTCGACAAGCTCACCCCAACGGCCTTCCCAACCACGGCGAGTTACGCTCACCGGCGCCGGCCTCCTGAGCCTCGGCCTCATCCTTGTCGCCCTCAACATCGTGCTGCCGTTGGGCGTCATCATCCCGGCCTACGCGCCGCCGGCTGCGCCGCGCGATGCGACCCTTTTGCCGGGCGAGCAGCCATTGGATGCGCGCTTCGGCGATGCGGCCGAGCTGCTCGCCTATGAGCTGTGGCCCGAGACGGTTCGTCCCGGCGAGGCGTTGGGCGTGACGCTGCTGTGGCGCACGCTCAAACCGACCGACCGCGACTACACCCTCGCCGTGCATCTGCTCGACGCGCAGCAGAACAAGGTGGGGCAGGTGCACACCTATCCTGGCCGAGGCGCTTATGCCGCGACCATCTGGCAGCCCGGACGGCTCATGCGAGAGACCTATTGGGTGGTCGTCGAAGAGCCCATCATCGCCGCGACGCCTGGGACGCGGCTGCCGATCCTGGGCCGCGTGAAGGTGGCGCTGTTTCTCGACGACATCGGCGGACGCAATCCAGATCGGGCTGGAGAACATCTGCCGATCACGGATGCCCACGGCGACGCGGTCGGCGATGCGATCATGTTAGAACGCTTCAAGCTGGCGCCCAGGGACGCGCCTGGGGAACCAACGCCCGCCGCGCAGCTCGCGGGCAACGCGGCGTTTGTCGGCGCGGTCTTCGCGGAGACGATCCGGCTGGACGCCGCGGCATGGATGAGCGCGGAGCCGATCCTGGTGGCCGGCGATGTCGTGACCGTGACCCTGGCCTGGAGTGCGTTAGGCCGGCCCGCGGCCGACTACCAGGTGTTCGTACACCTCGACCGCGACCTGGGGCGTGAGCCTGGGGAAGCCAGCCCTGTGGGCCGGCCGGCCGCGTTCGGCGACGGCCCGCCGGCTGGCGGCCTCTATCCCACCGGGTTGTGGGACAGAGGCGAGCAGATCGAGGACTCTCACGCCATCCACCTGCCGGCCGACATGCCCGCGGGCCATTACGCCCTGACCATCGGCCTGTACGACGCGACTGGCCGCGCCAGCGCAGCCGGACGTTCCGGCGAGCGCCTGCCGAACGACGCGGCGGCGCTGGCGCGCCTTCGGGTGCAGCGCCGCGACCAGAAGAACTTCGTGCCGTTCATCGTTCGATAAGGCCGTCGGCCGCGACTTGACCGTTGCGCCATTTGCAGTATAGTATCGGTAGATCACAATTGCTCAGGCCGGATCCGTGATCCGGCGGGTCATGAACTCGCTTGGAGCATGAACCTGTGATCTACTGAGTATCGGTAGCGAATGGATTCCTCGCTGGTTTCACGCCATAACGAGAGAACCAAGGCCGGCCCGCTCAGAATGACGGTCATTCCCGATTATCTCCCATCAGCAGGAGCCCTCATGGAGCGAGAATTCAGCTTGAGTCAATACCTGGCCATTCTGCGCCGGCGATGGCGCATCGTGGCGCTGACGCTGGCGGCCACACTGCTTGCTGCGGTCGCGTTCAGCCTGGTGCAGCCGGTCAGCTATGAAGGGCAGGCCGTCCTCACGGCCCAGCCGCCAAAATACGCGCCGCGACTCGATGTCAGCTTCCAAACGGTCGTCGAAGATCTCCGGCTCGACCGCCGCGCCGAATACAACGCCTTGATCAGCGACAAGACCATCGGCAAGCAACTCGCGCAGACGGTGATCGCCGCGCTGGGCGACCGCCTGCCGGTCGCCTTGCACGACCCGACGCAGCTCCGCCGCGAGGTCAGTGTGCGCAACGGCCAGGGCCGGCTCGTCTATCTGCGGGCAAGCGCGGCCACGGCCGAGCTGGCTCAGGCGCTCACCAATGCCTGGGCCGAGGCATGGATCGCAGCCATTGATGCGCAATACGGCCAGAGCGCCGATCGCGTGCGTTTCGAGAAGGAACTAGAGCTGGCGCAGGCCCGGTTGGATGCGGCCGTGCAGGCGCTGAGAGAGTTCCAGGCCCGCACCGGCCTGGGGCTGGAGTTCGGCGGCGACCTGGCCGCGCTGAAGGAGGGGACGCTGGCCGCGGCCATGCCACTGTTACAGCAGGAGTTGGTGCTCAACAACAGCGCATTGGCCGATTACGAGCTGGCGCTGTCGCGCATCCGCCTGTTGCAGGATCGGGCGCGGGCGGCCCAGGCGTCCGGGACCCCGTTCAGCGCCTTGCCGCTCGAGGCGCTTAACGCGCCTCTCCTGGTTCAACGCGGCAGCCTGAACCGCCAACGTGTGGATGCGATGAGCGGCGACTTCGGCCAGTTGTTGCAAACCCTCTCGGTTGAGGAGAAGTCGCTGGCCGAGACGGCCGAGCGCCTTCGCCGCGAGACCAATGCGATCCAGGCGGAGCTGGCGGCGCAGATCCAGGACCGCAATCGCCTGTATCGTGAGTATTCCTTGAGCGAAGAAGCGGTGCGCGCCCTGCAGCGCAAGGTCACCGAAATTCCCATCCAGCAACAGGTGGTCGGCCCGCCCCTGATGCTGCTGCAGAAGGCAAACCTGCCCGAAGAACGAGCCACGCCGAATTGGCTACTCAACCTGGCCGCGGCCATCGCGCTGGGCGCGCTGGGCGGCATCATGCTGGCGCTGGTGGTCGAGTTTGCGCAGGAATCGCGAGCGCCAGAAAGGAACGCACGATGACAAACGCAACATCTTCTCGTCAGGGAAACAGGGCCTCTGTCCTCTTCACCAGCCTGATCTGTCTTCTCTTGATCGCAGGGTGCGGTCGGCTGTCGGCGACGCCGACGCGCGACGCCGTCGCGCCCACCTCAGGGGCGTTCACCTCACCGGTGAGCGCCAACCCGTTCACGTCGCCGCCCTCGGCGGCCGAGGCCGCGGCCCATGCCACCGACCTGGTGAAGGATGCCGCGGCGCTCGGGCTGGGAGGCCGGATCGCCTTTCACTCCGAGCGGGCGGGAAACTTCGACATCTGGACCATGAAGGGGGACGGCTCAGAGCTGCGCCAGCTCACCACCTCGCCCGCGCTGGATGTCGAGCCGGCCTGGTCGCCCAACGGCAAGCAGATCGCCTTCATCAGCGGCCGAGACGATCCTCGCAAGCTCAACCTGTACGTGATGGATGCGGATGGCGGTAACCAGCGCATGCTCGCTGCGCTGGACGACAGCCTGTGCATCGGCCCGGCCTGGTCGCCGGACGGCAAGCAGATCGCATTCTACAGTAACCAGGGCGGTCGCTACGGGCTACATCTGGTCAATGCTGATGGCGGCGATCTCAAGCGGCTGCTGACCGACGACTACAATAACCTGCGCCCCAGTTGGTCGCCGGACGGCAAGAAGCTCGTCTTCGTTTCCGATCGGGAGGGCGGCCAGAACCTCTACACCCTGACGCCGGCGACTGGCGCAATGACCCGTCTGACGCGCGGGCTCTATACCGACGACGCGCCGCGCTGGTCGCCCGATGGCAAGACGATCGTGTTCGTCTCGAATCGCGCGGGCATCGTGCGCGGCGTCTTCGTTGCGCCGGCGGCTGGCGGCGAGCCGCGATTGCTCATGACCCCGCCCCAAGAGGATGAAAACCCGGCCTGGGCGGGCAACGGCAAGTTCATTCTCTTCTCGTCGAGGCGCACCCAAGACTGGGAGCTCTATCTCATGCGTGCGGATGGGAAGGATCCCCGGCCGCTGACCGCCAGCCAGGGCATGGATCGCTTCCCCGCCTGGACGCGGTAAGGAAAGGCAGGAGGTGAGAGCATGGAATCATCGTTTTCCCGCGCTCACCCATCGCTTGGACTGACGCCGAAAGGGGCTTCGGCCCGTTGGCTGATGGTGAGCGTGGCCACACTGCTATGGCTGTTCGTCGGAACGACGAACACGGCGCGCGCCGGTGTGCTTTGTGTGGATCCGACCGGCGCCCATCGCTGCCACAGGCGCATCGCGGATGCGATCGCCGCGGCCTGGAGCGGCGAGACTATCGTGGTCTATCCCGGCTACTACAACGAGCACAGCCTCTCCATCGCCAAAGACCTGACCCTGATCGCCGAACCGGGCCGCGTGACCGTGGATGGCGGCGGTCATCAGATCTTTTGGGCCATCTGGGGGTACACCTCTACACTGCGCGGTTTCACCCTGGTGAACGGCCACGCCCGCTCGGGCGGCGCGCTCTTCAACAAAGGAATCCTGACGCTCGAATCGCTGGAAATCCGGGACAGCCGCGCCGACTACGACGGCGGCGCCATCTACAATGAAGGCGTGATGACGATCACGGGGATTCGCCTCCAGGGTAACACGGCCAGACGGCGGGGCGGAGCGATCGCCAACGGCCGCACGCTCGTGCTGGTCGGCGGCGACTTCAGGGACAACCGCGCGCTGGGCGAGGGCGGCGGCTTCTACAATGAGTCCCTGGGTTGGGCCACTTTCAGAGATGTCCGCATGACCGGCAACCAGGCGAGCAGCGGCAGCGCGGTGTGGAACGATGGCGCGTTGGGTTTCGAGCGCGCCTGGTTCGGCGGCAACGTGGCCAGCGACGGCGCAACCATCCACAACCAGGGCGCGCTTTCCCTGGTGAATGCGACGCTGGCGCAGAATCGCGGAACCGGCGGTGTGCTGCGGAACAGCGCCACATTCAGTCTGCGCAATGTGACGCTGGCGCGCAACAGCAGCGGGCCGGCCATCGTGCACCTGGCCGGCAGTGCAAGTCTCAGGAGCGCGCTCATCGCCGATAACGCGGCCGCGGCCTGCATGGA
>VGOD01000028.1 GCA_016876015.1 Chloroflexota bacterium | reverse complement strand
CAACAGGCTCTTCCGCATCGCGTGCGGCGCACGCAACGACGACTATCACTGGACCGAAGTGTTGATGGAGAAGGCAGGGCAGGAGACGCTACTCGGCGGCCGCTACATGGACGGCCTGGCGCTGCACTACTACACCGCGGTGCGGCGGCTGCCCGACGGCTCGCGCATCGGGTCGGCCACGCAGTTCGACGAGGCGGAGTGGATCGAGATCATCGCCAAGGGCCTCTTTATGGACGAGCTGGTGCGCCGGCACGGCACGATCATGGACAAGTACGATCCCAACAAGAAGGTCGCCATGATCGTGGACGAGTGGGGCACGTGGTATGCGGTCGAGCCGGGCACGCACCCGCGTTTCCTTTACCAGCAGAACACGATGCGCGATGCGATCGTCGCGGCGACCACGCTCGACATCTTCAATAAGCACTGCGACCGCGTGCGGATGGCGAACATCGCACAGACGGTCAACGTGCTCCAGGCGATGATCCTGACGCAGGGCGAGAAGATGCTGCTGACCCCCAGCTATCACGCATTCGAGATGTACGCGGCGCATCAGGATGCCACCCTGGTTCCCGTGGACGTGCAGAGCGAGCGCTATGAGCACGCCGGCTACAGCGTGCCCGCGGTCTCGGCGTCGGTGTCGGTGGATAGCGAAGGCAAACTGCACATCACGCTGAGCAACGCCAACCCGAACAAGGATGCGTCAGTGAAAGTGTGGGTGCGAGGCATGAAGGCCGATCAGGTGTCAGGCCGCATGCTGCAGGGCGCTGCGATGAACAGCCATAGCACCTTCGAGGCGCCGAACGCGGTGCGGCCGGCGACGTTCGCCGGCGCCACGGTTTCGGGTGAGGGGCTCGAGCTTGTATTGCCGAAGATGTCGGTCGTGGCTCTTGGGGTAAGCTAGGGGCCTGATACCTTGGTGGTGAGAACGGGGCCGCTGGCCGAGCGCAGGCGACCCCGTTTCGCGTGACCGTGCGGCCATGAGGATGAAAGGACCGCTGACAGCCACGCGCATTCTGCCGCTGCCAGATGATGATCGAACAACTTGGGCTTTGAGCGCTTCTGATATATCATGTCCGTCAACTCTACCCTGTTGCAAGGAGAATCATAACGATGCAGGTTCTACTCTTAAAAGACGTGCCAGGTTTGGGACGCGCCGGCCAGATCAAAGAGGCAGCCGGTGGTTACGCGCTGAACTACCTGATTCCCCGAAAGCTGGCTGTTGCGGTTACAGACGGCGCCCTTAAACAGGCGCAGACCCTCAAAGAGGCCGAAGTGCGCAAGCGCGATCGCAAGGCCGACGAAGCGAAGACGTTGGTCGACAAATTGGATGGCCAATCCGTCACCTTCAAGGCCCGGGCCGGCGAGGGCGATCGCCTGTATGGCTCCATCACGGCCGCAGATGTCGCGGAGGCGCTGAGTAGGTCCATCGGCGCTGAGGTTGATCGCCGTCTCATGGACCTGGAACACTCTATCAAGTCGTTGGGCGAACATCGGGTGCAGGTCAAAATCGCGGCCGGGCTCGCGGCGACCATCTGGGTGGTCGTGGAGCGCGCGAGCCAGGAATAGGGGCGAGGCATTCCTACGGCGGCTCACCATCCCCACGTCTTCGGGTGCGAGGGGCGGACGTGCACGACCACGACCGTGCCGGGAATACCTCGTCCCTACCCTGCTCATCGTCTTCTCATCTTCTGACGCTAGAGTGGCGCGATAGAGGATCATCATGCGCATTCTGATTGTCGAAGATGAGTTGGCCCTGGCGCAGACGCTGAGGCGAGGACTGGAGGAGGAGCGCCACTCGGTAGATGTCGTGGCCGATGGCCGCGATGTGCTGGATTATGCAGTCGCCGCGCGTTACGATGTCGTCATCCTGGATATCATGCTGCCCGGACTGGATGGCTTCGTAGTGTGCAAGCGCCTGCGGGAACATGGCATCACCAGCCACATCCTGATGCTGACGGCGTTGGGTGACGTGGATCAACGCGTGCGCGGGCTCGACAGCGGCGCCGACGACTATCTGACCAAACCATTTGCGTTCAAGGAACTGGTGGCGCGATTGCGTGCGCTCGCGCGGCGTTCGCGCGATCTCCAGGTCGGACCACTGAAGGTAGCCGATCTGACCCTCGATGAAGCCACCCATGAGGTCAAGCGCGGCGCCCGGCGCATCGATCTCAGCGCATTGGAGTTCCGCTTGCTGCACACCCTGATGCGTCATGCCGGGCAGGTGCTGACGCGCGACAACCTTCTCAACCAGGTGTGGAACTTCGACTATGCGGGCGGCTCGAACGTCGTGGACGTCTATATCCGCTATCTGCGCCACAAGGTCGAGAAGCCCGGCGAGTCAAAACTGCTGCACACGGTGCGCGGGGTAGGCTACAAGATCGGTGAAGCAGAGTGATCACGTTGTCCATTCGTCAACGTCTGATCCTGTGGTACACGCTGGTCCTGATGATCATGCTGGTGGGGTTTGCCGCGGCGATCTTTGTCGGCGGCACTTTCCAACTCCAGCGCGCCACAGACCAGGGGCTCCAGTTCACCGTGCGCCAGCTCACCGAGTCACTGCTGCGCGGGGAGGAGCCCCTCGTCGTGGATACCTCGTATCGTCTGCTCCGACTGGATGGGCAGGTGGTCCACGCTTCGGGATTGCCGGTCCGGCGGATTCCGATAGAGCCGGCTGCGCTGGCCGCAGCGCGGCAGGGAAACACCTGGCACGAGACGGTGACCACCCTCATGATCGTGCCAGAACCCTTGCCCATGCCGGGTCCGGCTGCCCCCCGGCGTTTGCTGCCGCTGCAGGTGCGCGTGTTGACCGTGCCGCTGGGCCAACCGCCCCTGTACATCTTGCAGGTGGGCCGCGCCACCGCGGATGTGCAACGGCTACAGGGGTTGCTGGTCACGATCCTGCTGATCGCGTTGGGCGTGGGATTGCCGGTGGCGGCCCTGGGCGGCTGGTGGCTGGCGGGTCGTGCGCTGGATCCAGTGCGCGCCATGACCGCCACGGCCCAGCGCATTGAGGCGAGCAACCTGAACGAGCGCCTGCCACAGCCGTCGCGCAACGACGAGTTGGGCCAACTTGCCGCCACCATCAATCAACTGCTCGACCGGCTGCAGGCCGCGTTTCAGCGCGAGCGACGCTTCACCGCCGATGTTTCACACGATCTGCGCACACCCCTGGCCCTGGCGAAGAGCACGATCGGCGTGGCGCTGAACAGGCCGCGCACCGCCGAGGAGCTGCGCGCGACCCTGATAGACCTGGACGGCCAGCTAGATCGCGTCACGGCCCTGCTCGAAGCGATCCTATTCCTCACCCGCGCAGATAGCAGCCAACTGACCCAGACGCACGAGCCGCTGGACCTGAGCGAGTCGTTGACCGATCTGGCCGAGACGATAGCCGCTCATGCCAGCGAGACGCATCGCCAGACATTGACCTGCGATGTCGCGGCCGATCTGTGGGTGCAGGGCGATCGCGACCAACTGACGCGGCTGTTCCTCAATCTCCTCGACAACGCCATGCAGTATGCGCCGGAGGACGGCGTCATCCGGCTCATTGGTCGCGCGGAAGACGGCCACGTGCTGGTGGATGTCGAGGATAACGGCGCCGGCATCGCTCCCGAAGACCTGCCGCATGTTTTCGACCGCTTCTATCGGGTGGACAAGGCGCGCACCAAGGGCAGCCAGAGCCACTACGGTCTGGGGCTGAGCATCGCGCAGGCGGTCGCGCGCGCCCACGGGGGAGAAATCACGGTGACGAGCCAGGTGGGCCAGGGCGCCCGCTTCACCGTTCGTTTGCCACGCTGCACCACACAGCTTCGAGATTAAAACCCACCGCGTGCCAGGCGCCTGAGAGGATGCCTGGCGCCTGGTGGGCACGTGCCAGGCACTTCGGAGTGCCTGGCACGTGATCGGCGATTTTCAGGACGCCGGCAAAGCGACCTTGATCGTCGTGCCCTGGCCTAGAGTGCTCTCGGCGACGATCGTCCCCCCATGCGCCTTGACGATCCCCTGCACGATGGCCAGCCCCAACCCCGCGCCGCTGCTTGCGCCGGCCCCCTTGCGGCTGCGCGCTTTGTCAACGCGGTAGAACCGCTCGAAGATGTGCGGCAAGTCCTCGGTCGGGATGCCGATGCCCGTGTCGGCGACTTCCAGCGCGGCCTGCTGTCCTGCCTGGCGCGTTCGCACCTCGACGCGGCCGCCTGCCGGAGTGTAGCGCAACGCGTTGTCCAACAGGTTCACCAGCACCGTGCGCAAGCCATCCGCGTCACCCCACAAGCGCAGCCCATCGGATGCGAGATCGGTCGTCAAGGCCACCTCACGCCTGGTCGCGTGAAGCGTCATCGCTGAAACGATCTCTTGAGCCAATACGTTGAGATCCACCGCCTCGCGCGGCGGGGAAGGCGCGGCGTCCTGCCGGGAAAGGGTCAGTAGTTCGCTCGCCATCCGGCCCAACCGATCGGCCTCGCGTTCGATCTCGGCCGTGAAGCGCGGGCCGACGAGGGGATCCGCCAGCGCGCCGCCGCCGAGCGCCTCGGCGCGCAGCTTGATGTTGGTGATGGGCGTGCGGAGCTCGTGCGAGGCGTTGGCCACAAACATCCGCTGACGATCTATCATCTCCTGCACACGCTCGGCCATGTTGTTGAACGCCGCAGCCAATTCCGCGATCTCCACCACGCCGCCACTCTCCTGCTCAGACACGCGTTCGCCGAACTCGCCGTCCGCCAGGCATGAGACTGCGGCGCGCAGACGGCCCACAGGTCGCGCCACGGTCTGCGCCAGCCCCCAGCCAGCCACAGCCGCGGCTAGCGCAGCCAGAAGGGCCGTCAGCCCCAGGCTCAGCCAGAACCGCCGCGTCTGCTTTGTGACCTCTGCCAGGGGCAGCGAGAGCTGGACCGCGAACAGGCTGCGCCCCAGGCGTCGCACGGGCGCGGCCACATAGATCGTCGTCTGCCGCGATAGAGGATCCCACCGCACGGCATACGCGGTCTTACCCGCCAAGGCGGCCTCGACCTCGGGAGAAGTCGCCTGGCTGCTCGGCGCATTGGGCAAGGAGGTGGCCAGCACATTGCCCCGGCCATCCACCACGCTGATGTGACTGGTCGCGTCCTGGGCAAAACGCTGCGTCAACAGCTCCAGATCAGGCAGGCTGAGGTTGCGGCCGAAGCTCTCGACCAACACCAGGGGCCGTTCCAACGCGGATGCGGCCACGTAAACCTGGGCCTGCAAGCTGCGAATCGCGTTCTCCAGCGCGCTTTGCGAATAGAACCAGCCGGCCAGACCGGTCATCACGGCCGCGCTGACGAGGAACAGGATCAGATAGGTCAGGATGATCCGCGCCTGGAGCGTGGTGGAAAAGCGTCTCATCAGGTTGTCTCGACTTCCTCCGCCTGAACGAAGCGATAGCCCAGGCCGCGCACCGTCAGGATGTAGCGCGGGGTCGCCGGGTCATCCTCGATCTTCTGGCGCAACCAGCGAATGTGTACGTCCAGGGTGCGCGGGTCGCCGATCCAGCCCACGCCCCAGACGGCATCCAACAGCTCTCCGCGCTCGAAGGCATGGCCGGCATGGGTCATGAGCACGGCCAGCAGATCATACTCCTTGGGTCGCAAGTCCACCGGCCGATCGTCTTTGCTGACCACGTGCCGATTGCGGTCGAACGTGAGCCTGCCGATGCGCACTACTGCGTTGTCTGGCGTGGTCGGTGGGCGGGTTTGCATCTCGGCCCGGCGCAATTGCGCTCGGATGCGGGCCACCAACTCGCGCATACCGAACGGCTTGACGACGTAGTCATCGGCGCCCAACTCCAGGCCCAAAACGCGATCTACCTCTTCGCCGCGCGCGGTGAGCATGATAACTGGCACGGCCGATTCGGCCCGCAAGGTGCGGACGCACTGGAGCCCATCCATGACCGGCATCATCACATCGAGCAGCACCAGGTCAGGCTTCGCCGCGCGCGCCATGGCCAGCCCCTCTTCGCCGTTGTAGGCGGCCAGCACGCGATACCCCTCACGCTCCAGACCGTAGCGAACCGAGCTGACGATCAGCTCATCGTCTTCAACTATCAGGATCGTTTGTGGCATACGCCTCCTATCCAGCCGATTATAGCACAACATCTTGCGTGCTGGTTAAAGAGACGTTAACCAGCCGGTAAGCCCTGGTTAACCACAATGTCTGGTCGGCATGCTATCATGACGTTACGCCGGACGGCAAGAAGGACATAGACAGTTGACCGATCAGGAGGTGAAACGCATGTCCAAGAAGTGGATCGCAGTGATCGTGACGAGCCTGGTGCTTGTCCTGGTTGTGACGTCCGTGGTGATGGCGCAGGATACGACCCCGACGACCCCTACCCCCAAGAAGCTGCCTTTCCGGACGCCATGGGGCATGAAGGGCGGCTGGGACAGCTTCGATGCTATCGCCAAGACGCTCAACCTGACGCCAACCCAGCTCTTTGAGCAGTTGCACAGCGGCAAGACGCTGGAAGAGATCGCCAGCGCCCAGGGCGTAGACCTGCAGAAGCTGCAGGATGCGGCCAAAGCCACGCGCATCGAGGCTATGAAGAAGGCCATTGATGAGGCGGTAGCCGCCGGCAAGATCACCAAGGAGCAGGGCGACTGGATGTTGAAGGGACTGGAGAACGGCTGGGGCTGCGGCGGCCGTGGGTTTGACCGTGGCTGGGGCTTCGGCGGCCGTGGGTTCGCCCCCAAACTGAAGGGCGGCTCCTTCATGCCCGCTCTGCCGCAAGGTTCGCAGCGAGGGTAGTTCAGAATTTCAGCCAGGGGCGACCGTTTCCCTATCGTCCCTGGCTGATGCGCAGTGAACAAGGGAAAGATCGGAGACGATCCTGGCGCTTCCAGAGCCTTCTGGCCATCCCCGGCGTTTATCGTGGCCAACCAGTCGTCGGCGCCGGCTTCTGTCTCCGATTCAGCAATCATCGTTCGTAGGGGCAAGGTATTCCCAGCCGCGAGCACGCAACGAGCAGGCGCGGAGCCGATGCGGCGGCGTCGGCCGCGGCCAGATGGAGCAGGAATGCCTTGCCCCTTTGTTCGCGCGCTGGACATCTGACGCCGGTTCTGATATGCTAGGGTAAAACTGCAGAGGAGGGGCGAGGACTATGAGGGCAGCCACCCGTTTGATCCTGGCGGCGCTGGCGCTCCTGCTGGTTGGGGGCGGCGTTTGGTACTTCTGGGGCCGCAACGCCCTGGCCGCAAACCGCTCGGCGGCCGATCGCAGTTTCACGCAGGTGGTAGAGGTGCGGCAGGGCAACCTGAATTCGACCATCAGCGTGGTGGGCGAGTTGGATGCGGTGCAGCGTGCGGAGCTGAGCTTCGAGAAGATGAAGGGTGCGGCCTGGTTGGCGACGCTGGATGTCAAGCCGGGCAACACAGTGCAGGCTGGCCAGCTCCTGGCGACGACTGATCCTGCCCCCTAGCAGCAGGCGCTCGATCAGGCCCGCAGCGATCTGCAGGCGGCCGAAGAACGCCTGGCGGAACTCGAGACGCCAGCCACCGAACTGGAGCTCAACAAAGTCGATCTGGCGATTGCCAAAGCCGAGCGCGATCTCGAGCAGGCGAGGGTAGATCTGGCGGCTGTGCAGTCGCTCGACCTGGATGAATTCCGGGACGCTGTTCGCAATGCCCAGGATAACTTGCTCCTGACGCAACTCCAGGAGACCCTCGTCAAGCATAACGCCACGGCCAAGAACGAGCGTGATCTCCAATACGCCGTCAGTTGGCAGTAACGACGAATCGGCGAACTCCAGGCGCTCGTTGCGGCAGATCAGTCCAACCAGGATCGGCCCAAGAAGCTGTCTGAAGCCCAGGACGCCCTCAGCCAGGCTCAGGCCGACGTGGCGCTCGTGCAGGCGCGGCGACAGCTCGCGCTGCGAGCCGCCGCGGCTGACGTTACGAAGGCAGGGGTGGGGTTGGCAGAGGCGCAGGCGGCGTTGGCGGCGGCGCAGGCAGGCAGCGACAAGCTGGCGCTGGCCAAAGCTCAGCTTGCAGTGCGCGAAGCCGAGGTGGCGCTGGCCAGCGCCCGCAGCGATCGCAGCCAACTCACCCAGGGGCCAGCGGCCGTCACCCTGGCGGCTGCCCAGGCCGAGGTGGACAAGAAGCGGCTGGCGCTGGCCGAGGCCCAGGCGGCCCTGGCAGGCACGCGGCTGGTAGCGCCATTCGACGGCACGATCTTGCAGACGTATGCGATAGCCGGCAGCCAACTCACGGCCAACACCAAGGTGCTGACCCTGGCGAATCTGAAGAGCTTGCAGGTGCTGGCATCGGTGGATGAGACGGCCATCCGGCGGGTGGCGGTCGGGCAGTCAGCCCAGGTGACATTCGACGCCTTGCCTGGCCGCTCGCTGCGCGGACAGGTGACAGCGGTGCCGTTGCAGGGTGCGCTGCAAGGCGGGGTGACGGTCTACGAAGCGCCGATCGCGCTCAGCGGCGCACAGGAGTTGCCGTTGCTGGTGGGCATGACGGCCAACGTGCAGATTCAGGTCGGCCAGGCGGCCAACGCCCTGTTGGTGCCGACGATGGCGTTGCAGCGACGGGGGAACAGCTATCAGGTGCTGACGCCCAACCCGGCAGACCCGGCTGCCCCGCAGGCCGTGGCCGTGGAGGTCGGGTTGAGCGATGGCGTCAACACCCAGATCGTGCGCGGACTCAGCCTCGGTGACAAGGTGCTCGTCCAACTCCAGGCCAGCCAATCCAATACCTTCAACATGCCTGGCATGGGCGCCTTCGGACCAGTGGCTGGCGGTGGGCAGACCGGCGGCCAGCAGCGCAATCAACCCGCGAGCCGATAAGAGGAACCGTCTCGATGCGAATGCTGATCATGGTGTTGAGTGTGGCTCTCGGCGCGCTGGCGGTGAACAAACTGCGTTCGCTGTTGACCATTCTTGGCGTCGTGATCGGAGTTGCCGCGGTCATCGCGCTGGTCGCGGTGGGCGAGGGCGCGCAGGCGCAGGTGGTCAGCAGGTTCCAGGCGTTGGGCTCCAATCTGCTCACGGTCACGGCCGGCACGCGCTTTGGGTTCTCGCGCGGGGGTCTGCGCCAAAACATTCGCCAGCTAACCACCAGTGACGCGGAGGCCATTCGCGGGCTGGCGACGGCCGTGGCGCTGGTGGCCCCAGAGTACAACGCCAATGCGACAGCAGTGTATGGCGGGAAGACCACCTCGACCAACATCACCGGCGTGACGGCCGAGTACGCGACTGTGCGCAATTGGAGCATCGCGCAAGGTCGCTTCATCGCGGTCGAAGACAATAGCAATCTCGAGCCGGTAGTGGTCTTGGGCGAGACGGTGGTCAAGGAGTTGTTTGGCGATGCGCGCGCCAACCCTATCGGCGAGACGGTGCGCATCAATCGCCAGAACTACCAGGTGATCGGCGTCCTGAAGGCCAAAGGTCAGGGAGGTTCCTCGAACCAGGACAATGTGGTCTTCATGCCGCTGCGCACCGCCCAGCTGAAGCTGGGAGGCGCGGGCACGACCCAGGTGCGCTCCATCAGCCTCCAGGTGCGCTCGGCCGAGGAAATGGCGTTGGCGCAAGCGCAGGTGACCGCGGTTCTGCGCGCGCTGCATGGCCTGCAGACTGGCGCGGCCGACGATTTCACGATCCAGAACCAGGCCGACATCCTGAACACGGTGGAAGAGACCAGCGGAACCTTCACGACGCTTCTGGGCAGCATCGCCGCCATCTCCTTGCTGGTCGGAGGCATCGGGATCATGAACATCATGCTCGTCAGCGTGACGGAACGGACGCGGGAGATCGGTTTACGCAAGGCCGTCGGCGCCAAACGGAGCGATATTCTGGTGCAGTTCCTGGCGGAAGCGATCGTGCTCGGTTTCATCGGCGGCATGATTGGCGTGGGAGTGGGCATCGGGGGCGCCCAGGTCATCACGCCGCTGTTCGGCGATACCCCGGCGCTCGTGACGCCTGAAAGCGTCGCACTGGCCCTGGCGGTATCGTTGGCCATCGGTATCTTCTTCGGTTTCTATCCTGCCAGCCGTGCGGCAAGATTGAACCCCATTGATGCTTTGCGGTACGAGTAGGTGCGGCGCTGGGCGCCGGTGCGGAGTGTGAAGATGCTTGTGAAGTGGATCGGCATTCCGGCTGTGATCACCACCGTGATCGCAATCATCGCCGCGGCCTGTTTCGGAGCCTACGTGATGGGCCGAGAGACGGGGCGAAACGAGGCGCTCGACGCGCACGCGCGCCTGGTCTCCGAGCGCATCGAGAGTACGCCAACCTGGTCCGCGCAAGACAGCGGGGCCCGGTCTGCCATGCCAGCAAGCATGGGAGGCAGCGGCGTTCGCAAGAGCCCATCCCGCCACCTGGCGGGCGGCCAGGTGAAGAGCGTGAGCGGGGACGTCATCGAGCTCAGCACGCTTGCCGAGGTCATTCGGGTGAAGGTGGATGCGCAGACGCAGATTCAGAGAACCGTCGCGATCACGCTGACCGATCTTCGGCCTGGCGAGCGCGTGTTCATCCAGGGCGAGCGTGCGGGTGATGGTTCATTCATTGCTCGCACTATCCAGGCGGAATCGGCGACGGCCGGCAGCCGCGGCGCGGCGGGCGGCCAGTGACGCGTGCGACCCTCCGGTCCAGATCGCGATCCTCTCTGGGGCGGCTGCATGATTCACTAGGCAGAGTTACCCATCAAGCGCGAGGCGCTTCCGAAGTGCCTGGCACTTGATGGCCGATCTTCATGGCAGAGGGAAACTCGCCGCATCCAGGTTGAGGAAGCTCCCCGCGGCCGTCTGCCGATAGAGGATCACCCTCAACCCGTCCGGCCTGGCGTCAGCGGGCAGGGTGAACGCATACGCGTCGGCCACGATCTCGTCCGGCGACCAACGCGTCATCGGATAGGCGCCGTGGACAGGATGCTGGCGGTCCAGTTGCGCGAACTCCTGGCCGCCGCGCGTCAGCCGCACCGAGACCGACCAGTCGCTTTCCACAGCGCCGCGCGCCTGCCACACCAGCAACACCACGGTTTCTCCGGTCGCACGTTGGCGGCTCATCCTGCCCCCGATCAGCCTGAGCTCTGGCCCGAAGTCGTGCGTCCACGGCAGCAGATCAGCCGGTGCATCGCGCGGCGGCATGCGCCGCAGCCTCACCAGCGTGCTGCCCAGCGCGCTCAGATGGGCATCCGGGCTGATCTCGCTGGCTGCCAGCGGTAACACCGAGGTCGTGACGGCCAGCGCCGCATCGTCGGCCAGGCGTTGCCGCGCCTCCAGGCTCGTAACGACGCGCACATCAGGCCGTTGGCCCCAGATCTCGGTCAGATAGTCGAGGGCCAGCGCCTCCTCCTGCGCGGCGAAGATTGCCGTTCCCGGCGGCGGGTCATCGGCCAGAATCGCCCAGCCGGGGGCCAACCCAGTGTCGTCCGGCTGATCGCGTGAATCGGCTTGTGGGAAGGAGACGATGCCGCGATAGAGCGCCAGACCGATAAGAGACAGCACGAGCAGGGTGCGCACGGCTGATGCGTAGAGCGTCTGGCGATAAGAGGCGGGCAGTTTGCCTGCGGCCCCTCGCTCCCACGCCCAGACCGCGGCCGCTGCGATGCCCCCCGCCAGCAGCGCATAGGCCGGCATGATCACCTGATACCAATTCCCCAGCCGATCTATCCAACAGAACACCAGGTAGATGGTCAACGTGGCATAGATCGCCGCGGCGCGGCGTTGGCTCGCGGCGCGTGCTGGCCCGCGCAACGCCAGCACACCGAGCAGACCGACGACCAGACCGGGAACGGTCATCTCGCGCCAGATCAGGCTGGGAAATTCTGCGGTGAGGAATGGCGTGAAGGCCCACGTCAGCTCAGACTGGCCCTGTTGCGTGGAGATGAAGCTCCAGAACCAGCGCCACGTGTCGGCCCACTGGCCCACGCCTCGCCATTCGGGGTGTTGTGCGCCGCGCACGTACACGAAGATGTAGCTCAGCAGCGGCGCGGCGGCCAGCCCCAAGGCCATTGCGATCAACCTGGGCCGGCGCAACAGCCTCTTGCCGCCGGCGTCCAACGGCTGGCTGCGCAGAACGAACCACAGCAACGGCGGGATGGCGACCAGCACCGTCACCTGGTGCGCCAGGCCGATGCCGGCGAGCAACGCAAGCCCCAACAGGCAGCGGTCGCGGCCGGTGCGTTCCCAGCGAAAAGCCAGCAGAAAGACCGCCAATGTCCACGCGACCGAGGATGTGTACTGCTCGGTCGTGACAGCGTAGTACCAGAAGAAATAGGAGACGCCGTAGAAGGCAGCGACCAGCCAGGCGATCAGCCAGCGGTGGCGGGAGATCGCAGCAGCCGGGCTCGCGACTGTGACTTCCAGGATCAGACGATACAGAAGCCAGAGTGCGACCAACGCCCAGAATGTCGAATAGCTCGACAGGATCGGGATCGGGTTGAACTCAGGCCCCAAGATCAGCCGTCCAGCGCGAAACCAGAGCCAACCGCCCAGCGTATACAGCGGATAGCCTGGCGCATTGCTGAATCGGCCCTGCACCTGAGCGTATTGGTGCGTGATCAGATCGCCGCCCGCCAGCTCGCCGGGGCGCAGGTCGTTGTCGAGAGTGAGCGCGTAGAGGAGGGCGAAGGCGAAGATGAGGATGGCTGCCGGCTCCCGCGCCTGAGGGAAAAGCCGCTGCACCAGCGCCCGACCGGCCGACCGCAGCCAACCAGTCGGGTCATCTGTCCTGAAAAAAGGAGGCTTCGCACAGCCTCGAATCCAGCCCACCTGTTTTTCATCCCCCGTGGCGTCGCGGCCGGCATGGGCAACTGTCCAGGTCGTCTCAGGCTGGCGCAAAATGGGGGTTTCAGGTTGGCTGCCGGTCATCGGGAATCCACTCACGTTCAGAGTCGCTGCGACTATAGCAAAGGCCGGCTGGCGTGTCAAGATCGGCCGTTTGCGGGACAGGGATACAAGCAGTATAATCGAGCCGTTCGTGCGAACCGTGGCAGGAAAATCTGTGCATCAGGAGACGCTCGTCTTGAATCCTAACGCCCATCGCCCGCTGATCGGCATTCCAGCCGCCGGCCTGGAGCCATCGCCTGCGCCGCCGGCGCCCTACTACCAGTTTGGTGGCTACTATTCGACCGCACTGGCTGCTTCCGGCGGCCTGCCGGTCATCATTCCATTGGGTCTGCCCACAGAAGCTCTGAGAGAGCTTTTCGAACGGCTGGACGGTATCCTCTTTGCGGGCGGCGTAGATGTGGCGCCGGCCGAATACGGCGAGACGCCGCACCCCGCGCTCGGCAAGGTGGATGCGGCTCGCGATGCGACCGAGCTGACCCTGGCGCGTTGGGCCACGTCGGCCGATCTACCGACGCTTGGCATCTGCCGCGGCATCCAGCTCATCAATGTCGCGGCGGGCGGCAGCCTCTATCAGGACCTGGCAGCCCAACTGCCCGACGCCGGTCGCCACACGCACAAGGTGGCTGAGACGCCATGGGAACGGCCTACCCATCGCGTGCGCGTGCAGGTCGGGAGTCGCCTGGCGCAGATCGCGGGCGCTGACGAGCTGATGGTCAACAGCTTTCACCATCAGGCCGTCAAACAGCCTGCAGCCGATTTTGCCGCGGTGGCCTGGGCCGACGACGGCGTCATCGAAGGGATCGAGGATGCCAACCGGCGGTTTGCCGTGGGAGTTCAATGGCACCCCGAAGGCATGTTGCGGACCGACGCGGCCGCGCGGCGGTTGTTCGCTGCCTTCGTGGCGGCCTGCTACGAACGAGCGCACATAATCGGGGCCAACGCCAGTCTGCACGGCTGAAATGAGCAAGGCGCGATGTTCCAGGGCAAGCTCACCGAGATCAACACCGCCGAACACGTGGCGTATCGCCGCCGTATGGGGCTGATCCTGGGCGCAGCATTGGGCCTGTGCTATGGCCTGGTCTCGCAGACGGTCAACCGGCTGGCGTTGCCAGGGACGCCGCTCTATCAGCCGCCGCTCGGGCCGTTCGGCAACACTTTCATCTGGCTGGTCATCGGCGCGGCGCTTGGGGCGGCGACGACCTCGCCGAATGGCGCGCTGGCGGGAACCTTCCTCGGCAGCGGATTGGCGGCGTTGGCAGCCTTGGTCGCCAACCTGATCGGCGTCAGCGTGCGGGCCGAGCTGATTCCCGCCACGGTCATTGTCGTGCTGTTCCTGTGGCTGCCGTTCGTGGGCGTCATCGTGCCGATCCTGGGCCTGTTCTGCTGGATGGTGCACGGCCAGCAAGAGGCACAAGTCGAGTCAACTCCGCTGTATCGCCGCGCGCTCGCGCCTGCCGGCCTGTTCATCCTGGTGGTCGCGGTCGGCGCGCTCTCATTGCACGATAGCGATGCGCGGCAGCAGATCGCCCAGATGAACGCGCTCGTGCGAGCGGGGTTGCAGGCGCCGGGCCCGACGGCCCTGCCCCCGGCGCTAGCGGTCGCGGAGATCGGCGGCTTCGCCGAGCACGCCAGTCCATCCTATACCCTGGAATGGACGCAGCGCGGGATGAACCGCTACCGCATCCCGCGACCGCTCACCAACTATGATCAGCACGCGCTTGTCGTGGCGCGATTCGACAATGGCTGGGTGCTGGCGTGCCTGTTCATGGCGCCGGCCCACGAGCCGATCTGCCAGGGGTATGAGAGGGAAACCAGGGGGGGATGAGAGGGCAGTGGTCATCAGCTCCCAGGCAGAGCCGCTGTTTTCGTCTCCCTTAGAAAAGCCTTGCCCCGAAGCCTGATCAGTGACTGAGTCCCTCTGACGTGCTTCGCCCGATACACTGAAGTCCGGCTCTTGCCCAAAATCACGGTAGCCCGCACACGGCCGCGCGATCTTCCTGCCGCTGTATCTGCTCGTTTTTCCGGGGTAGAGACCTGTCACCCTGTTTTTGCGCAAAGAACAGGGTGACAGGTCTACCCCCGATAGTTTCACACTATACCCGTGGCGCCAGGTCGGGGCTGGAAGGGTGCATAGGGCCAGCCATCGTGAAGCAATCTCCCACGTAAGCAGGAGATTGCTTCATTGGACCCCTTACGACGTTAGGAAATCGTCCAGCGCCTTCTTGCTGATCCGGTAGTCGTTGCCGATCTGTTTGGCCTTGACCTGGCCCGAGGTGATGAGCGCCTGCACATCGGCCGGGCTGACTCTGAGATAGGTCGCAGCTTCGGCTAAGGTCATCACCGCGGGCGCGGCGGCCGCGGCGCCGGCCGGCTGCTGTTGGGGCTGCTGCCATGCGCCCTGCATGGCCTGGCTGATCATGCCAGCCATCCCCGCGCCAACCCCCATCCCTGCGCCCAGGCCCACGCCCGCGCCGGCCAGACCGCCGCCCTCGCCGCCAGAGACGGCCGCGTCGCCCATGGCGCGTGCGGCCTTGAACTGCAGGTATTTCTGCATGTCGCCGATCGCGCCCATGCTGGCCCGCTCGTCAATGGCCTTGGCGGTCTCTTCGGTCGGGCTGATGGACTGGATGAACATCGCCTTGAGGGTGATGCCCAACGCCTCGAAGTCTTCGGCCAGCTTGACCTTCAGCCCGGCGCTCACCTCATCGAAGAGGGCCGGCAGATCGAACAGGCCGGCCTTCGTCTCGCCCAACAGGTCAGTCATCCGGCTGACGATCACCCCGCGCAGGTAATCGGCGATGTCGCTGGTCTGATACAACCCGCGCGTGCCGACGATTTTGGCCACGAACATCTGCGGGTCGCTGACCGCCATCGAGTAGCGGCCATTGGCGCGCAGGCGGGCCAGGCCCAAATCCTGATCGCGCAGCGCGATCGGTTCTGGCGTGCCCCACTTCATGTCAATGAAATCGCGCATGTTGACGAAGTAGGCCTCGGCCGTGAAGGGCGTCTGCCCGCGCGTGGCCAGCTTAAGCAGGTCAATCAGCAGCGGGATGTTGGCCGCGGTGATCGTGTGGCGGCCGGCCTTGAAGGTGTCGAGCGCCTTGCCGTCGCGGAAGAAGACGACTGTCTGGTTCTCGCGCACGATCACCTGCGAGCCAAAGCGAAAGTCGCCGCTGCCGCTCTCTGGCACGCGGTAGACCATCTGCTCCAAACCCTGATTGGGCGCTTCAACGACGTCTATGATACGGGGCATGTGAATCCTCCTGGGTGTACTGTGTTACGTGTTGCGTAGTGCGTATAGCGATTATGCGCTGCGCATGGCGTCTTGCCGGCGGCCAAAGGTGTCGTTCATCTCGGCCAGCAGGTCGGCCAGGGTCTGGATAGCTTTCTTGTGGCCTTCGCCAGCGCCGATGGCCTGCTCGAGACCGGCGATCGCCTCATCGAGTCTCGGCAAGTCGTCGAAGAGCATCTGGTCGAACTCGATCAGACAGTCCAGCTCGGCCTCTTTGACGCGTTCCAGGTCGAAGAAGCCAGCGTAGCCGTACGCGGCGGTCTTGATGCGGTCAATGAGAAGCTGCAGGCGACCTACGACCCGCGCGATGTCGTCCATCCATAGCAGCCCGCCGGCGCCCAACAGGTCGCTTTGCAGGCTGGTCACTCTGCGACGTTGCGCCTCGAGCTTGCGCGCGAGACCGTCGCGCACCTGCTTGTCGGCCGCCCGCCGCAGCTCTTTCTCGCGATAGCCCTTGATGCCGGGCAGTTTAGAGAACAGGCGCTCCACTGAGCCCATCTCGGCCTTTCCCTTTTCGACTGGATCCATGGGGTTTGCTCCTCTCGTGGTGGGTTGGTAACTTGGTAGATTGGTAGATTGGGAGCTGGTAGTTTGGGATGCTCGGAGATCGGGTTGGTCATGCTCAATCGGCAATCGGAAATCGCAGATCAGCAATCGGACTCACTGTCGCATCAGCGTCGTCACGTTGGGCAAGCGGTTCAGCATCCAGACGCCGAACGGCAGGCCGATGATGCTGACGCACAGAAGCCAGCCGAGCAGCGACCAGAGCAGGCTGAACCACCAGCCGATCAGCAGGAAGTAGATCAGCCGGATCAGGAAGAAGTGCTGCGGAACGCCCTGGTGACGCCACTCCACCACGCGACCGTCCCGCACTTGCGCCACGCTGTAGCCGCGCGGCGGTCGCAGCGTCAGCACGAGCGGCACGCGGTTGAGCATCCACAAACCCAATGGCATCCCGATGATCGTCAGGTTCAGCAGCCAGGCAGCCACGATCCAATAGAGCGTCACGTGCCAGCCAATCAGAAAGAACCAGAGCACGCGGATGACGAACGGCACGTTGCTTTCTTCGCGGACGTAACTGGTTGAGGTGGCCATTGAGTTACTCCCGTTGCTGGATGAATCGGTGATCGGTAGATTGGTGGACTGGTCTGGTGGGAATGCCAGTATACGAGTATACCAATCTACCAATTTCCCATCACCCCGCCAGAAACACTTCGGACCCGCAATATGGGCACTCGATTACGCCCTTGCCGACGAGCTCAAGTTGGCCGCCGCAGTTGGGGCATTTGCGATCGGCTTTCATCTCCGAAGCCTGTTTGGAGAAAAGGATGCCCTCCTTCCAGTTGATCGCGCCGCTGAAGAGGTTCTTGCCGACCAGGTCGCGCACCATGTCTTCGACGTTGTCGCGCGGGCTGTTCAGCTCCAGCGCGACCTCTGACAGTGAGACCTGACCCTGCGCCAGCACCATGTTCAGGATCTTCTTCTGTCTGGCGATCTCGGCGTACTCCGCCTGCTCTTGCCGTCCCTTGGTCAACAGGTAGAGCCCGCCGCCGCCCAGGGGCAACACGAAGATGATGGCGGCGATCAGCAAGCCGAGGATCGCGCCGGTGATGGTCGTCTCGCCCGTCGAGACCTGGGCGAGTAACAACGCGGTGGCGACGAGACAGGCAATCAACGCCACTGCGATCAAAACGATACCGATGATGCGTCCCTGTCCAGGCATATCTGGTGTCCTCCTTGGTTTGTGTTCCCCATTTTGCCTCATCCAAAGCTGCTGCCGCCGCCCCCGCTGCCGCCCCCGGAAAAGCCGCCGCCGCCCGAGAAGCCGCCGCCGGAGAAACCGCTGCCCCGCCCGCCGCCGCTCGAACCGGGCTGGCTGGTGAGGGTGCGCCCCGCAGATGACAACATGCTGCCCAGACCGGCGCTCATGCTCGCCAGAGAAGCGCCCATGCCGCGCGACATCCCTTCCAGCGATGGCACGGACCGGCCCCCTTCGACCGGCATGGGCGCGGCGCGGCCGGGAATGCGCCCCCCTGCATCGGCCGGTCGCGCATCGCCGCCGTAGTAGGGCCGCGGATAGCCGGCCGGAATCCACCAGGTCGGCACGGGCGCGTCCACCTCCGAGAACTTGCGGATGAAGTCGTTTTGCAGCCCAAACGCCACTGCATAGGGCAAGAAGCGATCGAAGATCGTGGCGGCATCTTCGACCTTGGTGTATTTCTCCAGGTTCTGCAGATAGCGCTTGAACGCACGCCAGCGCGCGACCGCCTCCGCGCCCTTCTCGGTGCGCCTGGGCATGTAGCGCGCCAGGATCATGATGCCGATCGCGATGACGCCCATGCCGATGGGCACGCACACCGCAGCCTCGGCCAGACTGCCCAACGCGGCGATCAAACCCGCGCCCACGAGAAACGTCAGCCCCAACGTAGCTCCGCCCAGGCAGCCGACCTGCGTGCGCGTGGTCTCTGGGCTGCGCTTGAAGAAGCCCTCGCTCACGACCTCCTGGTAGAGCTGTTTGCGCAGCGTCGGGATGGCCCGATAGAACTCGTTCTTCAGATCAGAAAGCTCGCGTTCGGCGCGGCCCTCGAAAACCTCCTTGAGCAAGGTCTCCTCATAGGGTCGCAGAGGAACATTACTATTCGTCTTTCGATAGATGAAATCGGTGCTGCTGCCGATGCCCAAAAAGCCAGGTTCCTTGACCTCTTCGATCTCGATCACCCCGCGGCGAGCCAGGTCGAGGAGGCTCGCCACAATATCGTCCAGGTCGGCGCTCTCGTCCAGGAGCGTGCCCACAACGCCGGCCGGCAAGTCGGAAGGCGGTTCGGGCAAGTAGTCGGCGATCAGGCCCACCGGCCGGTCGCGTCCCTTGTTATACCACCACAGATAGAGCAGCACCGGCCCGCCGAGCGCCAGCAACCCGCCGACCGCGCCGAAGGTCAGGTTGAGCACCGGCCCCCACTGCGCTTTGCGCTGCTCGCCTGCCGCGCGGCGCTCCGCTTCTTGATCGAGCTGTTGCTGCCAGGGCTGCGGCGCTCCTCCCACGATCCCATGCTGCCACTCCGCGACGGTCTCGACCTCCTGGCCGGCATTGATGCGGCCCTTGACCCGGATCACGGCCTCGCGCTGGCCGGGCTGGAAGGTCGCATCGCCCTGCGCGCCGTAGAGACCGTAGTTGGTGAAGGTCGCGGGCTCGGGCACGCGCAGTGTGATGGTCGAGTTCTGCGTGGGGAACGGATTGCCAGCCGGGATCGCTTTCCAGAAGAGCTGATCTACCCCCTTGTCGGGATAGTAGCGCAGCGCACCGGAAACGGTGTACGCGATGACGATGGTGCGCCGGGCATCGGTAGTCGGCGGGAAGTTGTAGCGGACCTTGAGCCGATTGCCTTCCTGGAAGACGCGGTACGTGTACTCCGCGTCCACGTCCGAGCGCCGGTACTGTTGCTTGCCCAGTTCATTCACGACCACATCGCTGATGCCGGCCAGGCGGGTCAGCTCGATCTCGCGTTGGCCATAGCGGAATGCGCCGCTGGTGAAGACGAGCTCCTGGGTCTCGGTCACGCGCAGGTCGCCGTTCTTCTGGACGGTGATCTCCACATCGTAGCGTTGCCAATAGAGGGTCTTATCTTGGGCTTGCGCCGGACCGCCGAAGGCGAGCAGCAGCACGACCAACAACAGCGCAACAGAAAATAGCTTTCGCTTCATCCGGTCGCTCCTTTTGGGCACCATGAAAGACAGATAACAAGTGACAGAGGCCATTGTACCACACATCTCCCGTTTTGCCCGAACTCGCGCGGACAGACGCCTGACAGCCACAACCGCCAATACGCAAAAAAGCGCCCGCGGGTTACAGCCGGGCGCGGTTCGGCGGGGGACGATCATCATCGCTGGGGCGACCGCAAGGGTACGCCTCTGCTCAACGCAGACAGCGGCGGTTGCAAGTTTTCAGTCAGCGGCGCTGCTCTGCATCTCGTAGCGCCCCAGGTAGATCAACGACTCCAGATCGGCCAAATCATCCGGCGCGTAACGGGCGACGGCCGCGCGCACACGGGCCAGTTCGGCGTCCGAGGCCAGGCCGAGCATCCGAGACAGGTCAGCAGTGTCTTGGAGACGCGAGGCGGCCAGTTTCATGATCACCAGGTACGGTAAATCCAACACCGGATAGCCGGCCGGATCTTGCCGGACGTGCGCCAACGCCTCATTCAGCCACGGATAGCTGCCCAGGATCACATCTATCTCAGCGCCATCGGGCGCGCGGACCAGAAAGCCTGGCACAGCCAGGCGGCTGACGACCTTGTAGCCGGCTGCGTGCAATCGGGCCTGCACTTCGTCGCCATCTCTTCGGCGCACCAGGATGTCCATATCTTTTGTCGCACGCTCCGGCATGTAGGCGCGCGTGGCGACTGCGCCGACCACCGCCCAGGGGATGCCGGCCAACACCGGTTGCAGATCAGGCCACGGGTTCATCGCGGTCCTCCGGCGCAGAAACTCCGGCGCGCTGCCGGTCCCAGGTTGGATACGCCGCCTGGCGATGTCCAGCAAGATGCGCCGCGCCAGCACGGGCGTCAATCGTCCGTCGGGGGCAATCGCAGCGATAGCTGGGGGAAGGATCATAGCAGTCCGATTATACGGGCAGTATCAACGTTTTGCAAGAATGAACTGAGGAAGAAGAGGTGGTTCGCCCGGCCAGGAGGCCGGGCGAACCCGAGAGCGTCTTGTCAAGGAACCACCTACCGGTTGAGTAGCAGCGGCAGGTAGGTTAGCCGGCCCGCGCCCACCCTGCCGCCCGCCTGGTCGCACACGGGCAACGCGTTCCCATGTGGATCGCTGAGGCTGGATTCCTGGAAGGCCAGGCTCGTCTGGCCGGCGGCGTATGCGCACGGAAGCGGACGGCCGCCAGATCGCCCGCGCCGGATGCGCCGGGCTGCGAGCCGAAGGTGAACGCACCGAAGGTATCCACAAACGGGTCAGTATCCTGGATGAACATCAAACACAAACACCCCGACGCGATTCGAGTCTGCATACACGCCAGTAGCGTTCACCTTTCTGACAACGTAGAAGTACTGCTCGCCGCCCAGTACTACCCAGTGATCTTCAAAGAAGAGAGTCTATAGAGCAAGTAGTAGTCCTCCAATAGCGCACCGAAGCTCGGATCCCAGTACGACTGTATTTGGAATGTGTAGCCTTTCTCGCTGAAATAGCTTTGCAATCCTGGGACGATATTCTCTCCCTTAACAAATCCACTGGGGTCTATCTTCCAATCACCGAGCCAGTAATCGCAGTACGTCTGCATCAGTTGGCGTAGTCGCTCAACGGCAGTTGTGCAAGAACCGGCGCAAATCGTCGTCTCACCACCGCTGCTGCCGCTCATTAACGCGGGATACCCATGGTCTGTCCAATAACCTACGATGTTGCCTGATGCGGTCGGGGTACAGCCAACATAGCATGGAGGCAAAGACCAGACCCACCACTGCTCGTAGTCCGGCATCCCTGAAATCCACGTAAATCTGTACTCTCCTTGCGCCAACTCTTCTCTAGCTTTGGTATCCCTTAGGCTGTCATCAGGAAAGGGCTGGTAGCCGGGCTTAAGCCCGTACGATTCGGGCTTACCAGAGTCTAGCTCAGGAAAACTCGTTGCCTCCTGCGGGACAGTGAGAGCCTGTGACACAAACCAGGGTATGAGCATCAGCAGAAGCATCAGAATCCCGGCTAAAAACAGTTTCTTCATCTCGCGCCTCCATCATGAAAGCAATCGTTGACTTTATGAAGGGACAATTCGGGTACCACGACAGTCGGTCGACCGCGGTCAACAGGGTTGCACCCTGCACTCAGCCAGTCCGCGTGCTGGCGCCATTTGGGAACGGTCTCGAGTGTCGAAAATCGGCGCGAAATCAAGCGGACGCGGCCGGCGTCCGCCTGTCGGTCGCGTTTGCGCCGCGACAGAAGTTGGCAACGGGGGGGGGCGGCACAGAACGTGAGCGTCATCGGCCACCGCCAGGGAAAGCGCCTCGTCACGGCGACGAGGTTGGGTCAATTGTAGCCGCGCTTCCCGATTTTGTCAAACTCACGATGTGGGAGTTGGCGTTTTATGTGTGATTCGGCAAGGGGACAACGAAGACAACGAATCAGCGGGATGGATCGAATCCACGCCGTCGGCGGGTAGGCTTGTGAACGGAAAGGGCGGTTGCTGCGGCAGGTCAGGTCGCGGGGTCGGCGTCAGCTTCGGCGGGCGAGAAGTCACAACGGATCAGTGGGATAACTCGGATCAAGCGACCTCAAACTAATCACCCGCTCCGCCCAGTAGACAACCACTTCGGCCAGATCAACTGCCTCTCGGTATTCCTCGGCCTCGACCGGTTCGCTGATCCCTGGATAACGGCTCGCGACGGCGTAGTCACTCAGTCCCGCCGCCTCCTGGATGTCGGGCGGCACGGGAACATCCGCTGGCAAAAGGTCGAAAAGCGTTCGGAGATTGTGGGTGCGTGGAACGGAAACGTTGTATGCGACCAGGATTGCCTTGAGAGCTTTTTCGGCCGCCTGCTGCGCGTGAAAGCAAAGCTGCTCCAGTAGAATCTGCGGGAGCGGTGTAGTGCTTGCCAATGCCAGATCGCTATAAGCGTGACGCAGCCAATCCGCAGGGCTACCTGGCGCGTGGGCCTCAGGAGGCATAGACTTCCTTCCCTTCGCTCAGAATCGTTCCGTAGATCAAGCCGGGGTTGCCGCGATGTAGCTCCAAATCCTCGGGGGTAGCCACCACGATATCGAAGGGTATACCCAATCCCACCATTTGACGATACAGTCGCTGTGCGGTTTTGCGACGGTGCGTCCCGTGCGGCATCACCACGAGCACGTCTACATCGCTATCCGGTCTCATCTCACCGCGGGCCGCTGAACCGAACAAAATGATCCGCAACGGGCGCACGGCGGTTACAACCGCCTGCACTAATCGGTCAACGATTCGGGGATCAGGTCGCATTGCGGTAGCCCCATCTCTACTGAACAGATCATGCCGCCACACGGATCGTCCGTCAACAGCTCGCCGCGCACTATCTGGGCGGCCGACCAAGTCGCCGGAGCCGGCGTCAGCGCTGCCAGCTGGGTAGTGACAACGGATTGGCGGGATTGACGGGATTCTGCGACAGCGATGCGCGTCTTACCGGCGCATGGAAGATGTTACTACAAACGACGGGGATTGTCAATGGATCTGAAGGTTTGTGTCACGATTGTGCTATCACGGAGTACGCGAGAGATCGGCAGGGAGCGCCAGCCATGCAGAGAATGAGCCAGCCAATCGGCCGGATGGATCGCATCAGGTCTCTCTTGCGGGTTACGCATGAACGAAGACCGGCGGTCGCTGCCGGCGGCCTGGCCGCCGGCGCCAGCTTCGCCAGGTGGGAAGGGACAATATGAGCGGGGTTCAGCAGCCCAAGCTCTGTTTGAGTTGCCTCGCGTGGGTATGCTATAATCAGCCTGTCATGCAACTGGCTACCCAACTTCTCGCTGCCAATCGTCGCGGCCTCGCCCGCGCCATCTCCCAAGTGGAAGATGACGGGCCAGACGCGCGCTCTCTGCTGGCCGACCTCTATCCGCGCACCGGCGGCGCACACATCATCGGCATCACCGGCGCGCCCGGCACGGGCAAATCCACCCTGGTCAATGCCCTGGCGCGCGTCTACCGGGCGCAAGACAAGACTATCGGCATCGTCGCAGTGGATCCCACCAGCCCCTTCTCTGGCGGCGCGCTGCTGGGCGACCGGGTGCGGATGCGCGATCTGGCCGGCGATCCCGGCGTATTCATTCGCAGCATGGCCACGCGCGGCAGCCTGGGTGGATTGGCTCGTGCGACCGCGGATGTGATACTCGTTCTCGATGCGGCCGGCTTCGACCGCATCCTGGTGGAGACGGTCGGCGTGGGTCAGGCAGAGGTCGAGATCGCCAGCGCAGCCCACACGACCGTGGTGGTGGAAGCGCCAGACATGGGCGACGACGTTCAGGCGCTCAAGGCCGGCGTGCTCGAAATTGCGGACCTCTTCGTGGTCAACAAAGCGGACCGCGAGGGCGCTGACCGCGCGGCGCTGGCGCTGAAGATGATGCAGGGACTGATCCCCGCAGCCGCCGGACATCACCACCATGGACACGGGGGCCCTGCTGGCCATGCCGAGCCCGGTCCACAGGAGGATGGCGGCTGGCTGCCGCCCATCCTCAAGACGATCGCGACGGCCGGAGAAGGGGTCGTGGAGCTGCGAGATTGGATCGAGAGCCATCGACGGCATCTGGTCGCCACGGGGCAACTCCAGAAACGCCAGGCGACGCGCGCGGCTGCCGCGCTCGATCACATATTGCGTGAGCGACTGCTGGCCGATCTCATGACGCGCTTGCCGGCTGGCCAACTGCCGGCGGCCGTGGATGCCATTGTGCGCCGGGAGATTGATCCCTACGCCGCAGTCGAGCGGCTTCTGGCGCAGGCAAGCTGCCGGCGCGATGAGACGGCGGGTCGGTCCTGAAAATGACCGATTTCGATGTCGCCTGCTTCTGAAGGTATCTTGCATAGGTTATGAAGGCGATCGTCATATACAACCCTGAGGCTGGCCAATATCCGCTCGAAGATGAGCTGCAGCAGGCGATCGCGCTCCTGAATGAACGGAACTGGGAGATCGTCGGCGTCGAGCGCACGCTCGGCCAGGGCGATGCGACCACCTATGCGCGCGCCGCGGCTGCCCGCAAGTGCGACGCTGTGTTCGTGGCCGGCGGCGACGGCACGATCGCGCAGACCGTGGACGGGCTGGTCGGTGCGGAGACCGCGCTCGCGGTGTTGCCTGGGGGCAGCGGGAACGTCTTTGCGCGGCAGTTGGGCTTGCCCGTTCCTGGCGGCCTCCATCCCCATCCCATGCTGGAATCGGCCCGACTGCTGACTGACGGTCGGATTCACCAGGTAGATGTGGGGCGAGTGACGCCGTTGGGAGGCCAGGGTCACGTGCATCACTTTCTATGCTGGTGTGGCGTCGGCTTCGACGCCCAACTCAACCTGATCGTGGAAAGCGATCGTGAGCGCCGGCAGCGACTCGGCCTCGGCGCTTTCTTTGTGGCCGCCTATTCGACGTTGCGGGATTATCTGGGCATGCCCGCAGTCGTGCGCGTGGATGGTCACCGCGTCAGCCGGCGGCTGATCATGCTGGAGGCCAGCAACATCCAGCTCTACGGCATCTTCTTCAAGATAGCGCCCAGCGCGGCGATGGATGACGGCTGGCTGAACGTCTATTGTTTCCAGGGGCGCGGCCCCGCGCGTACGATCCTACACGCCTTACGTCTGCTCTTCAGTCGCCACCTGCAGGATCCCGAGGTAGACGTTTTTCGGGCGCGGCGAATCGAGGTGAAGACCGGAAAACCGCTGCCGATTCACGTGGATGGCGAGCCGATTGGCTATACGCCGATCGCCATCGAGACCGTGCCGAACGCGCTGCGTCTGCTGGTGCCGCCGTGCGCGCCTGCCAGCCTGTTCGTGCAGGATGCCGAATGGTTACAGCCTGAAACGCCGTGGCAATGGGTTGTGCGTGTGGCCCGCGATGCCCAGAGCGCCTTCAAGGAGATCAGTGGTCTGCCATGAAATACTTGAACATCTTGCTCGTGTTCGCGCCGGTTGCCATCGTTGGGCGTCTCCTGGGTTGGTCGCCCACCCTGTTGTTCATCGCATCAGCCCTGGCCGTGGTCCCGGTCGCCGGCATCCTGGGCCAGGCCACCGAAGAGTTGGCCGCGCACACCGGCCCACGCGTCGGCGGCCTGCTGAATGCGACCCTGGGCAACGCCGCAGAGTTGATCATCACCCTGTTTGCCATCCGCGCCGGGCTGCTCGAGCTGGTGAAGGCTTCGATCACCGGCTCGATCCTGGGCAATGTCTTGCTGATCATGGGTTTGAGCGTGTTCCTGGGCGGCCTCAAGAACGGCGGTCAGCGGTTTGACAAGATGCAGGCCGGCGTGAACGCAACCCAACTCATCCTGGCCGTGCTGGCCCTGATGGTGCCCTCCCTCTTCTTCTTTGCCCACACCGAGGCTTTCGGGCCGGTGGAAAGCCTGAGCCTGGGCACGGCGGCGACGATGCTGACCCTGTACGCCCTGGGCCTGGTCTTCGCCTTTCGCTATACCAGCGTCGAGCCGAAGTTGGGCCAAGAGGTCGAATCTGCGCACCATCCTGCGTGGACCACGCGTAAGTCTATCGTTCTGCTGATTGCTTCCACTGTCCTCATCGCCTGGTTGAGCGAGATCCTGGTCGGCGCAGTCGAGCACACCGTCGCCACGCTGGGCATCTCCGAGTTCTTCATCGGCATCATCGTCGTGCCGCTGGTGGGCAACGTGGCCGAACATGCCGTGGCAGTGCAGGCCGCCTGGAAAAACAAGATGGAACTGAGCATGGCCGTATCGCTCGGCTCCAGCTTGCAGATTGCCCTGTTCATTGCGCCGGTGCTGGTCTTCGTCAGCCTGCTGATGGGACACCCTCTGACGCTGGTGTTCAACCAGTTCGAGATCATCGCGCTGTTTGCCGGCGTGCTGATCGCGGCCTTCATTGCCCAAGACGGCGAGACCAACTGGCTGGAAGGCGCGCAACTGCTGGCCGTGTACGTGATCCTGGCCCTGGCATTCTTCTTCTTGAGGGTATGATATGCAAACCATCCTTGACTGGGGCGCGAACGTCGTCCTGTGGTTTCAGCAGTTCCACCCTGTCCTCGATCTGCCGTTCAAGGGGTTCACTCTGTTGGGCGAAGAGGAATTCTTCATGCTCCTGCTGCCGCTGATCTACTGGTGTCTGGACCGGCGCACGGGCGCACGACTGGCGGTGGTGTTCCTCTTCTCGGCATGGTCGAACGCAGTCGCAAAGGTGCTGGCAGCGCAACCGCGGCCATTCCAGTACGACAGCCGCGTGCTGCAGCTCTTCGACGTGACCGGCGGCGGCCTGCCCAGCGGCCACACGCAGAACACGGTCGTCATCTGGGGCTACCTGGCCGCGCAGTTCCGCCGGCCGTGGCTGTGGATCGTGGCCGCGGCGCTCATGATTCTCGTCCCCCTCTCGCGCATCTATCTGGGCCTGCACTTCCCCACCGACCTGCTCGGCGGCTACATCTTGGGCGCGGGGCTGCTGCTGATCTATCTCAAGTTGGAGCCGATGGTTGAAGCCTGGCTGGCGCGACGCCGCCTGGCCTGGCAGATCGGCCTGGCTGTGCTCGTCCCCGCCCTCCTGTTGCTCATCTTTCCCACTTCCGATGAATCGGCCGTGACTGGCGCAGCCATGCTGTTGGGGATGGGCATCGGCATCGCGCTGGAGCGCCGTTGGGTGAGGTTCGAGGCAGCCGGCTCGTGGCCCAAACAGGCGTTGCGGCTGGCGCTGGGTGTGGCCGTGCTCTTCGCGCTGCGCTTCGGCCTCAAGGCCGCCTTCGACGGACTCGATCCCGAGCCGGTGTTCCGGTTCGTGCGCTACTCAACCATCGGCCTCTTCGCCGCGCTGATCGCGCCGTGGGCGTTCGTGCGCATGCGCCTGGCAGGAGCGCGGCCACGTCAATAGAACGAATCGAAAGGCGGAGCCATGTCACTGTTGTCCGATCTGGGTCGCGCCATCGGGTGGCTGTTCCTGGCGCTCGTTGGCTGTCTGATCTTCATTCAGGCCGTGGTTCGGTTGGTGAAGCGGTGGGTGCACTTCCCCGCCCCGCCGTGCATCGCCGTGTTCCTGAACAGCCGCCTGCGACGCAGAATTCAGCCGCCGGAGCAGGTCATCGGCCCGCTGGACTTGCAGCCTGGGATGCAGGTCGTGGAGATCGGGCCCGGGGGCGGCGCATTCACCGTGGACGCAGCGCGGCGGGTGGGACCTGCGGGCCAGGTGCACGCCTTCGACATCCAGCCGGCGATGATCTCGCGGCTCGAGGCGCATCTGCGCAAGACCGGCGTCGGCAATGTCGTCGCGCAGGTCGCCTCAGCGTATGAGCTGCCCCTGCCCGCAGCCAGCATGGATCGCGCCTTCATGGTCACCGTGCTGAGCGAGGTCCCCGACAAGGGTCGTGCGCTGGCCGAAATCCGTCGTGTGCTCAAGCCGGACGGCCGTCTGGCAATCGGCGAACTGGTCTTCGACCCTGACTATCCGTTGCGACGGACGGTGATCCGGTGGTGCAGGGATGCCGGATTTGAGCTGATCCAGGCAACTGGAGGATTGTTTCACTACGTGCTCGTGTTCAAGCCGAGCGGCGGCGACTGATGTCTCAGGATGTGTTTGTCCGATGCCGCGAATGCGATGTCAGCTTCGCCTGGACCGTGGCCGAGCAGGCGGCCGGCCCGCGGCCCGATCGTTGCCCGATGTGCCGGCGTTTGGCGCCCGCGCCGGGCCGGCTGCGCGGGCTGGTGAAGTGGTTCAGCAGGGACAAAGGATCTGGTTTCATCACGCCGGCCGCTGGACCTGAAGCAAGACCTTTGAGGTCTCCAAAGACCTCAAAGGTCTGATTATGAGTTTTGAAGCAAGACCTTTGAGGTCTCCAAAGACCTCGAAGGTCTGGTTGTGAGGTGAGTTGCCAGTCGGGGCGAGTGGATTTGAACCACCGACCTCTTGAACCCAAATCAAGCGCGCTAACCGGACTGCGCCACGCCCCGAACGATCCGCAGTATACCTGAGAACGGTCGCTACGTCAAACGTGCGACCCTGTTCGTTTCTAGCGCAAGACCACCTGTCCCCGATACTCCAGCACGACGTGGCCCTGGGCGTTGACCAGGGCCAGCGTGACTTCGCCTTGACCCGGCACAGTGGCAGTGTAAGGAATCGTCTCGCGGAAGGGTTTGGCCGGGCTGATGTCAACTGAGCGGCCAATGGGCGCCAGGCCAGCGATCGTGAGCTTGAGCTGCCCGCGCACCGCGTGCGTCGGAAAGACGCCCACCTCCAGGCCAGGACCCGACCCGGTCGCTGAGCGCACGTCGCCGCGGGCCAGGCTCACCGCGCCGGCCGGCCCGGCGTAAGTCACATCGCGGATGCCGGCCACAGGATACCACGCCTCGCTCCAACTGACCTGCCCGCCGGCCGGCAAGGTAATCCAGTCATCGAACGTCGCGGCCAGACCGCCGTGCAGCTCGACGTAGCCAGAGCCATCGTCGGTCCACTGGTTCCAGTCGAGCGGGTCGCGCCAGCCCACCGCAAAGCCTTTGGCGCCGGCCGCGACGTTGCTCGGATAGATGCGCGCCATCCCCTCAGCGACCGCGCGATCGTACACGGCCATGAAGTCGCCGGCCGCCGCGGGACGAGCAAAAAAGCCCAGCCACCGGGTCCACTCGCCCAACCAGCTCAGATCGCGGCCGTTGTGAATCGGCCACGACATCGCCTGGCCTGGACCGGGTAAGGTCGGATCGCCGGAGCTGTGAACGGTGACCGCGCTCACCGGGAAGATGAAATGCAGCTCCGCACTGGGCGCATTGGCCGCGCCAGGCGCCAACATCGCATTGGCCCACCACTTGAAGCGAAACGCCGCGCCGCGCGGGTTGACGATGGTCGGCCGCACCGCGAAGTACGCGGCATCCGGCGGCAGAATGATCTCGACCACGGCATAGGGCCGCCGGAAGTCTCCCGTGAACAGGGTCACCTGCACGCTGCCGTCCGGGAGTACGGCATGATCGTAGCCCCACTCCACGCCCCATGCATAGCCATGTTCCTCGACCGGAAAGCCCCACTCCAGGCCGCCGGCCGCCAGCCACCAATTAGCGCCCGCAGGATAGGGTGGGCTGGGCGGCCCCCACTTCGTGGGCTTGATGACGGGGTTGCGATAGAATTCGTTGTGGCCGGTGGGCTTGAAGATACACTCGTAAATCCGGCCCCCCAGTTCGGGTAAGATGGTCAGGCGCAGATAGCGATTCTCAAGGACGAGCAATGTGTAGTTGACCGGCGCCGGCTGCCCATGCGACGCCTCATACGCGGCGCGATCCAAGACCAACAGCGGATAGTCCCCCAGGCCAGCATCCACCGTCGATCGCAAGAAGGGCGTATAGGGATAGGTTGGGATGCTGATCTCCGTCACCCAGAAGGCGACGGGGGGGGTCGCAGGCGTTCCGGTCGCTGCCGGGGTGGGCGTCCAGGTGAGAGGCGGCGCACTCGCACTCGGCGAGGGCGTCGCGGTCCCAAGGGGCGGCGAAGCACTCGGCGAGGCGCTTGGGCTGGCCACAGGCGAAGGGGAGGCGGCCGTCAGCGTGGCTGTAGGCGCCGGCTGCGTGAGGCCCGGCGTGGCAGGAGTCGCCGCGGCCGGGCCCAAGATGAGCGGCAGCGCGACCAGGGCCGGCGAGTAGCTGCCTTCCTGGCCCGGCGCCAGCACCAATGTCTCGGTAAGCGGCGCATAGCCGTCCGCGCTGAGCGCGATCGTGTGCTCGCCGGCCGGCAGCGTCAAGGTCAGCGGCGATACGCCGGCCATCCGGCCATCCACGATAACCCGCGCGGCGGCCGGGGTGGTCACGATGGCCAGCTCCGCGTTGGCCGGCGTGCTCGCGCGGGCAAGCGGCGCTCGGGTTGGCGTGGGGGTCGGCGTCGAAGTCGCGCAACCAGCCGCGACCAGCATCAGCAGCGTGACCAACACCGCCGCGCCCTGTGCCGTGCGGCTCCGGCCGGCCGCACGGCCGGTATACCTGGCTGAATGTTTGAGGATCATCTGATGTCACACCAACGCACGCAGCACGGCCGCGACCGAGCGCAGATTGAACATGCTGCCGAGCACCTGGCGATAGGGTTGGTGCGCCGAGACCGCGCCATAGAGCGCCTGGCGCACCCCCACATCGCGCCGGGCCGCGCGCACCACCGGATCGAGCAGCCCATAGCGCGCCGACAACAGCACCATCAGCCGAACCGCGCGGCCAAACCGTAGATCGCCGATGATGTCACGGTTGGCGGCCGCGTAGTGGCTGGCGAACGCGGCCCTGGAAATCCCGGCTTGCAGGATCGTCTCGGCCGCGCGGATGCCTGTCTGGACGGCCGAGGTCACGCCTTTGCCCTTGAACGCCCGCACCAGCCCAGCCGCGTCGCCGACCATCACGTAGCGATCGCCGTAGTAGGCTCCCGCCAGTGAGCGCGGAAAACGACCTCTGAACAGCCCGACCCGGTTCAGGTCGAACGGACGCCCCTCGATATCATCCGGCAAGAGCGCCTTCACCTCTGGCCGCGCCAGAAAGGCCTGCATCGTGCCGACATCCAGAGCCCGGCCGGCGATGTTGGCGTTCAGATGGTCCCCTTTGGGCGTGATCGCGCCGAACTCCATGCCCAGGAAGCCAGGCAAGAAGGCGTGGATGCGACCGCCGAAGCGTTGCATCGCCTGCTGGCCGGGATAGTAGCGCACCAGCAAGGAGACTAGCGCCCGCGGCGGCCGATAGCCGACCGCCTGACGGAACACCTCGGCCGCGCCCTCGTCCAGGCCGAAGGCGCCGACGACCACATCAGCCTCCACCGACGCGGCGTCGGTGTAGATCACCACGCGCTCGGCCGAGAACTCTAGCCCAGAGGCGCGCGCTTCCACCACCGCGATGCCGAGCCGGCGCGCCGTCTCCAACATGTAATGATCGAACTGCACCCGGCGAATGGCAAACGAGGGATGGGCCGTGTTCTCCAGCGCGACTTCTTCGCGGCTGGCGTGCAACACGTAGGTCGTGATGACGCCCTGGCGCAGGTGTTCGGGGCACGCCACACCCAGCCGCTGTTCCACCAGCTCTGGCAGGGGCGGCGAGACGATGCCGACGCAGAGGTTGTGGTGTCGCTCGCCCGCAAAGTCCTTGCCCTCGATGATCGTGATGTGGATTCGGCGTCCCATCTGTTGGGCCAGCGCCCGCACTGCCAGCGCGCAGCCGACGCCCCCAGGCCCGCCGCCGATGATCGCCACCCGGCCGTCGTCGGGTAGCGGCCCAAGACTTGTCATGCTCCACCCATTCGTGTCATAGTCTAACGTCGCTCGCGCAGCACGCGAGCCGCTTCGCCCGCCAATCGGCTCCACGCAACGGGCGATAACAGCAGCCTGAAGAGGTCGCGATAGGACTCATCGCCGGTGAGCATCCCCCAAACCAGGCGGGAGAAGATGCGCCTGGCGGTCTGCCCTCCGGCTTCCGCACGCACACAGCCGATACACGCCCGCGCCAGCAGAGAGCTCTGCAGCGCAAGTTGGCATGTGCGAAAGATCAGCTCGCCATACCGGTTATCGGCGGCCAACTGCCGGCACGCCGGTGCATACGCGGCTGCGAAGGCGGCGGCCGTCGTGCCAATCTCGACCGCCGCGGCCATCGCCGCGCCCGCGGTCAGAAACGCAGAGTTGATGCCATCCTTGTACAGGCGCGTCACTGCGGCATCACCCACAGCAACCCAGCGATCGCCGAAGCAGGTCCTGGCCGGCCGCACGGCGATGAGCGGAAGGCAGCCGCAAAGACTGGGGGGGCGCTCTGCAAAAAAGCGCGCCAACGCCTGGGCGTGCGCAGTATAGAAACGCACGATCGCATCCGCCTCGGCGCCGGGCCACAGCAACGACACGTTCAGATAGGGCCCCTTCGGCACCAATGCGCCGAAGACCAGCCCTGGCAGCCCGCCAAAGAAGCCCGCGACTTTGCCATCGGGCCAGCTCGCGGGCCGCACGATCTCATCCTGCGCCATGATCGCGGTCTGGGGCGGCGTATACTCGAACTTTGAGCTCAACGGATGGCGGTTGTTGACGCCAATGGCCAACACCAGGAGGTCGGCGGCGATCGGCGCGGCGTCGCCATAGATGATCGGCCTGCCATCCCAGGCGACCCGGCGGACGTATGTCGGGATGACGCGCGCGCCGGCGGCACGCGCCTGGTCCAGCAGCCACGCGTCGAAGCCGGCGAGCGACGGCCCCTGGCGCAGGCGCGGCCCTGCGCCGCGATAGACGCTGAGGATACGGCGCTCGCGGTGGGGCTGATCAACCGTCGCGGCCTGGTTTTGCACGTGCACGACATAAGAGCGCAGCTCGCTCTGAACCACTTCCGGCGGCATCTGAAGTCCCAGCGAGGCCAGGTTGTGCACCGCGCCATGCGAGAGGATGCCCGCGCAGCCCTTACAACTGCGCGGCCCCTGGGTGCGACCATCGCGCGGCTCGAAGATCTCGACCTCGAGATGCAGGCTGCGCTCGCGCGCCAACCTCAACAGATGAAGGGCTGCGAAGCTACCCGCTGGCCCGCCACCGATGATGCACACGCGACTGCCGTCTTGCAAGCGGTCTCCCATCGTCTCACTCATGGCCCATTATACCCGCGCTGGCCGGTCTCAGGCAAGACGAAAAGCTCACGCAAAGACGAGTGGCTCGGGCCGGTCTCCTGACCGTGCCCGTTGTGGGTACGAGGTGGCTCAGTCGCAGACCGGCCACAGCAGACGGAGCGGGCCATTTTCGGGACAGGACAGCCATTCGCTGCAGATTCGGAAGCACTGGCTATTTGCTGATCTCCAGCCTCAGTGCTATGATGGACGGCATCTCGTAATGACAGGTGACCATGAACCAGGTTGATCTTCACACCCACACTACGGCCTCCGATGGCGCGCTGCGGCCGAGCCAGTTAGTCGCCAGGGCGGCCAGACTCGCGCTCAAGGTTATTGGTATCACTGACCATGATTCCACTGATGGCGTAGCCGAGGCGTTGGCGGCTGGCAAAACGGAGGGGGTCGAGGTCATCCCTGGCGTCGAGATCAACACCGATGTGCCTGGCAGCGAAGTGCACATGTTGGGCTACTTCGTGGACCATGCTCACGAGGAGTTGGGCGTGCAACTGGCGCGTATTCGCGATGGACGGATTGGCCGGGCGCGCCACATGGCCGGGAAGTTGGCCGAGATGGGCGCGGCCGTGCGTTTCGAGCGCATCCTCGAGATCGCCGGCGAAGGCTCGGTGGGCCGGCCACACGTCGCCCAGGCGCTGCTTGAGGCCGGACATGTCGCCACATACGAGCAGGCTTTCGTGCGGTACATCGGCCGCAACAGCCCGGCCTATGTGGAACGGATGAAGTTTTCCCCGGCTGAGGCCTGCCGGCTGATCCGCCGCGCAGGCGGCGTGCCTGTGTTAGCGCACCCGGTGGCCCATGATCGCTATGGTGGGATTGTGACGCCCTTCGACCTGCACCAGAAGCTGCCGGAGCTGATCGAGGCCGGGCTGCTGGGTTTGGAGATCTACTACCCTGGTTACGACGCGATCACCACGGAATACCTGCTGGGCATTGCCCGGCGCTACGGTCTGGTTGGCGCTGGCGGCACCGATTTTCACGGCATTCGCAGCGGCGAACTCGACCTGGGCGGCATCTATGTGCCGATGAAGGTCGCACGCCGGCTACGGGAGAAATGGGAGAGCTTGCACCAGGCGCCATAGGATGGAGAACCCCAGGCAACCATACCCCCCACCTGATCCCGAGCGCCTGGCCTTCTTCCTGCTCAAAGATGTGCGCAAGGCGATCGGGGAGTATGGGATGCTGCGCGCCGGCGACCGATTGGCTGTGGCGGTGTCTGGCGGCAAGGATAGCCTGTCGCTGCTGCGCCTGTTGAACCTGTATCGCCGGTCGGCCGAGACCCCCTTTGACCTGGCGGCCATCCACGTCTGCGGGGATGCAACCGGCATCACCCCGCTGCATCCGCCCCTCGAAGACTGGTTGGCGGCCGAGGCGCTGCCCTATCGAATCGTGCAGCCAGAGCTCAGTCCCGACGAGACGTTTCCGCTGATCTGCCAGCGATGCACCTGGTTGCGGCGGAAGGCATTGTTCATCGCGGCTGACGAGTTGAGATGTAACGTGGTGGCCTATGCTCATCATGCCGACGATGTCGCGCAGACCACGCTGCTGAACCTGGTCTACGGCGGGACACTCCGCACGCTTCAGCCGTGCGCAGACTACTTCGCGGGACGTTTTCGGCTGATCCGGCCACTGATCTATACGCCGGAGAGCGAGCTGGCTCGCTTCGCCGCGCTCAGCAGTTTCCCACATCCACCGCAGCCGTGTCCCCACTCCGAAAGCTCTCGCCGCCAGCGCATTTCCGAGATGCTTAAGCTGCTGGGACGAGACTACCTGACGCAGGGGCGCATCAATCTGATTCGTGCGGGGTTGGCGGCCGGCCGTGAGACGAGTGCACGCGACTGAGCGCCGCGGTCATTCGCAGCCAAGCTGCTGAGCTTCCAGCAGCGCCTGGTAAGCCGCGACCGCCGCTGCGCCGGTCAACAGATCGGCCTTGGCCGCTTCCCAATCGGTGGACCGCATTTCGGCGATCCAGCCTGCGCCATACGGATCGGCCGCGGCCGCGTCAGGATCGGCGGCCACGCGCTCGTTTCCCCGCACCAGAACTCCGGCGAACGGCGCCGAGAGCGCGCCGATGTATTTCAAGCTTTCCACCATGGCGATGCTCCGCCCCTTTGGCGTCTCCTGGCCGATGCTCCCGGTCTTCAGGCTGATGGCGGTCAGGGTGTTGCGCAACTGGTGATAGGCGGCCGCGGTCAGCCCGATGCGCGCCAATCCTTCGGCCATCGGCTGCACCCAGATGTGCTTCTCGACCCAGTAGTAAAGCTCCTCGGGGAATTCGCAACCGCGTACAATAGCCATGTCGCCCTCTGCTCAGTCCACCACCGTCGTCACCTCGAACTCCGGCGGGTTCTCCAGGTGCTTCTTCACCGCGCACTGCTCGGCCGAGCGCACGAGCGCGGCGCGATACTTCTCGGGGAAATCGGCCGGCACATGGATGTCCAGCGCCACCTTGCCGACCAGACGATTTGCAGGATTGACTTCGATGCGTTGCAGCAGCCGGATCCCTGCGGTCGGCAGATTGCGTTGACGGCAGAAGCCCAAGACGTAGATGCCCGCGCAAGCGCCAATGGACGCCAGAAAGGTCGCAAAAGGGGTCGGCGCGGAGCCGTTCCCGCCGCCTTGTGGCGGCTGATCGGTGTGTATCGTATGTGATCCGAAGCCGACGTCCACGCGCGCGCCGCCGGGGAAGGTGATGACCATTTCCTGCATGAGGTGTATCCTTTCATCCTGCGTTTTCGATTGAGATGCCTGGAGGGGGGAAAGGTTACGTTCGGCGTGTCATCACGGCAGGGCGATTTCATTGTGAGGGCTTGCTCACGATCTGGCGGCGGGAGTTGCAAGACACGGGTAAAACCTGGCCTCCAGCAGGCTAAAGCAGTCGACGCAATCTGGTTTTGCCGCCGTAGCCCGCCCTGGGGCCGGTCCAGGGGCGCAGGTTTCACTGCCGAGGCGTGGTCATCTCTGCAACATGAAATCGCCCTGTCATCACGGCTTGTGAAATTGACATCCGCAGCCGGCCATGCTATACTCTCGCCAGCTTCATAAGGAAGCTACTCTACGAAAGGAAGGCGAACACAGATGGTGCACATGATCGCTAACGGTTTCTGCCTCATGGTTCGCCGCCGATCTATTATCGGC
>VGOD01000027.1 GCA_016876015.1 Chloroflexota bacterium | reverse complement strand
GAACGCTGGCGACCCGAGGGACTGAAGGGCTTCACCGTCTGGCTGCGCTGGCTGCTCTATCGCGAAGCAGATGGCGGTGCGCAGAAGCAGGATGCGGTGGTGTGGGTGGATCGAGCGACGAAGTGATGATGCCATGACAACCCTTTGGCTGCGGCAGGAGGCCGCTCTATGATGGAGAACGTGGAAACCAAAACACCAGGCTTTCTCGATCGCACGCTCGCCGGTTTGGCGAGCTGGAATGGTGAGAAGACCGCCTGGCTGATCCTATTGATCGTCGCGCTGCTCAGCCGGACGATCGGGCTGGGCGATCGCGCGATGAGCCACGACGAGAGCCTGCACACGGTCTACTCGTGGCAACTGTACGACGGCCGCGGGTATCAGCACCAACCGATGATGCACGGGCCGCTCAAGTTCATCCTGAACGCCATCATGTATTTCCTGCTTGGCGTCAACGATTGGAGCGCGCGCATCCAGGTGGCGCTGTTCGGCGTGCTGATGGTCGGCCTTGTGTGGCTGATGCGCCGTTGGCTGGGCAGGGTCGGCGCGTTCGCCACAGCCGTCATGTTCACGGTCTCGCCCGCGCTGCTCTACTACAGCCGCTACATCCGCGACGAGGTGATGCTCTGCGCGCTGCTCGTGCTGCAGGCGATCACGATCTTCCGCTACCTGGAGACGCGCAGCCTCAAGTGGTTGGTTTGGGCCGCGGTCACGTTGGCGCTGGCCTTCATCACCATGGAGGCGTCGTTCATCTACGGCGGGCTGTTCGGCATCTTCCTGGTGTTGGCGCTGGCTGCCCAGCTCTGGGCCAGCCCCTGGCCCGACGCCAGTCGCCGCGCTCCCTATCGCGTGGCGCTGGTGGTGATGCTGGTAGGACTGGCGTCTGGGTTGCTGCTGTTGATCTTCAAGGTCAACCAACCGGGGTTTGTATTGCTGGGCCTTGGGATCGTCGCTGCGCTTTTTGTGATCGCCCTGGCTGTCTCGACCTGGCGGCTGAAGCTGCGCGCTTTCGCGGAGCTGGACTTGATCGTGCTGCTGTTGACGCTGGTCTTGCCCTTTCTGTCGGCGGTGGTGCTTCAGCTCCTGGGGTGGCAGTTCGCGCAGTTCAACAATCCAGGCCAGATCACGTGGCCCATGGTGCGTCAGGGCGCGCTCGTGCTGGCGGCGATGTTCGTCATCAGCGGCGTTGCCGGCTGGTTCTGGTTCCGCACGCGCTGGTTCATTGCCGCCGGCATCTTCTGGGCCATTGAGTTGCTCTTCTTCACCACCTTCCTGACCAACGGCCAGGGGATCGGCACAGGGCTGATCGGCTCGCTCGGCTACTGGATTCCACAGCAAGAGGTGGCGCGCGGCGGTCAGCCCTGGTACTACTTCTGGCTTCTGGCGCCGCTCTATGAGTTTCTTCCGTTGCTGCTGAGCCTTGGGGGCGGGATCGCATGGCTGGCTGGCCGCAGGCGGGAGAGCCAGAGCGTGGAGGAGCCGGCTATCACAGCCGCCGAAGGGCAAAGGACTCCGGCCCCTGCGCCCAAAAAGGCCCGAAGCGCCGAAGCGCGGCGGCCTGCTGTCGCGGTTGCTCAAGCGCCCAGCGCACCCTTTTCCGCCCAACAGACCTTCAACGCCCTTCTCGTCTTCATGACGTTGAGCACCTGGGCGGTCTTCACCTATGTCGGCGAGAAGATGGCCTGGCACACGGTCTATTTTGCGACCTGGATGGCGCTGTTGGGCGGCTGGTGGTGGGGACCGGTGCTGGAGCGCGTTGACTGGGCCGCGCTGCGCCAGCGCGGGGGCTTCTGGCTGATGGGCATGATTCCGTTGGCGCTGCTGACGCTGAAGGCGCTGTTGCCCACCGCGGATAGACGGCCGTTCATGGGCGTGGCCGTCAACCAGTTGAGCGCATCCGCGCAATGGCTGCTCGCGCTGGTCGTGGGCATGGCGCTGGTCTATTTCTTGTACGATCGCGTCGTGGCCCTGGGAGCGCGTCTGAGCCTGGTCGCGACGGCGTCCAGCCTGTCTTTGCTCTTGTTGTTTGCCACCGTTGCGGTCACCTATCGCTTCGCCTTCATCAACTACGACTATACTACCGAGCCGATGGTCTATGCGCATGGCACGCCCGACATCAAGCTGGCGATGAGCCAGATCGAAGAGATTTCTCGCAAGACGGCCGGCGACTATGCGCTGAAGGTCGCCTACGATGACGACTCGACGTGGCCGCTCGAATGGTATCTGCGCGATTACCCGAAAAAGGTCTACTTCGGGGCCAGTCCGAGCCGCGATGCTGTGGACGCGCCGGTGGTGATCGTGGGCGACAAGAACTTCTCGAAGGTGCGGCCCTACCTGGGCGATCGCTACTACGAGTTCAAGTATAACGTGATCTGGTGGCCGCGCGAGACCTACAAGGGGCTGACGTGGCAGCGCATCCGCGATGGCATTCGCGATCCCAAACAGCGCGGCCAGTTCTGGGACGTGGTCATCCATCGGCGCTACACCACGCCGCTCTCGGAGTGGGACCCACGACACGCGTTCAGCGTGTATGTGCGCAAGGACGTGGCCGCACAGGTGTGGGACTGGGGCGCGCCCACCGCGGTTGCCGCGGCTGAGGCAGCTAAGAAGAATCCCTACGAAGGCGGCCAGCGAGACTGGCGCGCGACCCAGCAGATCGGCGCGGTAGGGGTGGCCGGCCGGGGACCGGGGCAGTTCAGCTTCCCACGCGCGGTGGCTGTGGGGCCCGACGGCAAGATCTATGTCGCCGACTCCGGCAACAACCGTGTCCAGGTGTTCAATCCCGATGGGAGCTTCCTGCGGCAGTGGGGCAGCACGTGCAAGCTTGACAAAGGCGAGGGGTGCCAGGGCAAGGGGGAAGGGCAGTTCAACGAGCCGTGGGGCATTGCCGTGGACAAAGACGGCAACGTCTTCGTGGCGGATACCTGGAACCATCGGGTTCAGAAGTTCGACAATCAGGGCAAGTTCCTGGCGATGTGGGGCATCTTTGAGTCCACCAGCGGCGAACTGGGCAGGCCGCATGCCTTCTATGGCCCGCGGGCGTTGGCTATCGGCCAGGACGGCAACCTGTATGCGATGGATACCGGCAACAAGCGGGTGCAGGTCTTCGCGCCTGATGGCGCGGCGATCATCCAGCACGGCGGCGGCGGCTTGATAGATGGCCGGTTCGATGAGCCGACCGGCCTGGCGCAAGACGGGACCGGCGCCTGGTACGTGGCTGATACCTGGAACCATCGCGTCCAGAAGTTCGACCGGAACTTCAAGTATCTGGCCCAGTGGCCCATCGCCGGCTGGGAGAGCCAGTCGGTGGTCAACAAACCGGCCGTGGCGGTGGATCCTGCCCGCAACCTGGTCTATGTGACCGATCCCGAGAACTTCCGCGTGCTGGTGTTCAACAGCGATGGCAGCTTCCGGGCGATCTTCGGCGTGTATGGCAACGATCCCGGTTCCTTCACCATGCCCACCGGCATCGCGGTGGGGCCAGATGGTCGGGTCTACGTCGCGGATGGGGACGCACACCGGATCATGATCTTCCCGCCAATACAGTAGGAGTCCCGGATTCGACTCAGCCTGGCTCCCTGGCCTCGGCCCGGGCAGCCAGGCTTTGTCTTGGGTAGATTCAGAATCAGGCGAGGCGGAGAGAGCATCCTCAGATGCGAACGGCTCTGCCTTTTGTTTTGTGCGCATCTTGCGGGTTTGTCCCCTGGGAAACGGGTGGTATAATTGGAGTAACAGATTCACAGGAATTGATCCCGATGTGCTCTATTATGGCTTGGAACCAGCGCGGCTGAGGCACGAACCGCTGCGAGCGGTTCGTGCGACCGTGACGCAGGGCGTCGCCTTGCGGCAAGTTCGCGAGTCGGATGGTGTGCAATACGAAGCCGCTCATGAAACTGACAAAGAGACCAGCTAATCTTGGTAGCCGACCGACGTGTAACCCCCTGCTCTCGTCGAAGGAGATCTCGCTTTGAACCTACAAGAGTTTCAGGCCAAACGCATCTTCGGGCAGTTTGGCATCCCGGTTCCCCAGGGCGAAATGGCGACGACGCCGGCCGAGGCGCGCGCGATCGCTGAGCGGCTGAACAAGGCGGTCGTCGTGAAGTCGCAGGTGCTGGTCGGCGGCCGCGGCAAGGCCGGCGGCATCAAGCTGGCAAAGACGCCGGCCGATGCGGAGGCGGCGGCTCAGCGCATTCTCGGCATGAGCATCAAGGGTTTGACCGTCAAGAAGGTGCTCGTGGATCCGGCGGCCGACATCCGCAAGGAGCTCTATCTTGGCTTCGTGCTCGACCGTGGACGCCGCCGCGTGGTGCTGATGGCCTCCAGCGAAGGAGGCGTGGACATCGAAGAGGTCGCGGCCCGCACACCGCAAAAGATCCTGACCGCCGTGGTTGACCCGTTTCTGGGGCTGAAGGAGTATCAGACGCGCGATGTGGCTTTGGGCATCGGCCTGCCGAAGGAGCAGTGGGGCCAGTTCGCGCGCATCTGCCAGGGCCTCTACGACTGCTTCATGGGCTGCGACGCCAGCCTGGCCGAGATCAACCCGCTGGCAGTGCTCGGCGACGGCTCGTTGGCTGCGCTGGACGGCAAGATGGCGCTGGACGACAGCGCGCTCTTTCGCCATACTGACCTGGCTGCGCTGCGCGATGAAGACGAGGAAACTCCTGAGGAGCGGCAAGCGCGGCTGGCGGGGCTGAGCTACGTCAAGCTGGATGGCCAGATCGGCTGCATGGTGAACGGCGCGGGCCTGGCGATGGCCAGCATGGACATCATCAAGTTTTACGGCGGGGAGCCCGCGAACTTCCTGGACATCGGCGGCGGCGCCAAATCGGACAGGGTAGCCGCGGCGTTGCGCATCATCCTCTCCGATCCGAACGTGAAGGCCGTGCTCTACAACATCTTCGGCGGCATCACCCGTTGCGATGAAGTCGCCCGCGGCATCCTGCTGGCTCTCCAAGAGGCGCCCAGGAGCGTGCCAATGGTCGTGCGTCTGGTGGGCACGAACGACATCGAGGGGCGGGCGATCCTGCGCGAAGCGAACATGCTGACGGCCGAAACATTGGCCGAGGCCGCGCAGATGGCGGTTGCCGCAGCGAAGAGCGCATAACGCGACGATGTGAGCACTCTGAGAGGATAACATGAGCATCCTGGTCAACAAAGAGACGCGGCTCCTCGTGCAGGGCATTACCGGCCGCGAGGGCGCTTTTCACACCGAGCAGATGATCGCCTATGGCACGAAGGTGGTCGCAGGCGTGACCCCCGGTAAGGGCGGCGGGTGGGGCGTGGACAATGTGCCGATCTTCGACACGGTGCGTGAGGCGGTGGACGCCACAGGCGCCAATGTCAGCATCATCTACGTGCCGGCCCGCTTTGCGCCCGACGCCGTTCTCGAGGCTGCCGATGCGGGTGTACCGCTGATCGTCTGCATCACCGAAGGGATTCCTGCACTCGATATGCTCAAGGTGCGCGCCTACCTCGACCGGTCCAGATCGCGACTGATCGGTCCCAACTGCCCTGGGTTGATCACTCCGGGTGAGGCCAAGGTGGGCATCATGCCAGGCCACATTCACACGCGCGGCCGCGTGGGCGTCGTCAGTCGTTCTGGTACGCTAACCTATGAGGTGGTCCAGGCGCTGACCTTGCGCGGCATCGGCCAATCCACGGCGGTCGGCATCGGCGGCGACCCGATCAACGGCACCAGCTTCGTGGATGTGCTCCAGCTCTTCGAGCGCGACGCTGACACACGGCAGGTGGTGATGATCGGCGAGATCGGCGGCGCGGACGAGGAGAAGGCGGCCGAGTTCATCGCCACGAAGATGAACAAGCCAGTGGTGGGCTTCATAGCCGGGCAGACCGCGCCGCCGGGCAAGCGCATGGGCCACGCCGGCGCCATCATCAGCGGCGGCCGGGGCGCGGCAGCCGACAAGATCGCTGCGCTGCAGGCCGCAGGCGTCAAGGTCGCCCGTCACCCGGGCGAAATCGCCGAGTTGGTCGCCGCTGTGATGTGATTTTGGATTTTGGATTTCGGATTGCCGATCTGCCATTTGTCATCTGCTATTTGCTATTTGCCATTTGCTATCTGCCATTCGCCGATCTGCCATGCCCGACAAGCCGCCTCTCGAGCCAGGCCCCGAGGTGGATCTCAGCGTCTATGAGGGACGTTGGGTAGCGATCGTGCGCGGCCTGGTGGCAGGCACCGGCGACACCGCCGAGGCGGCGCGACGTTCAGCCAAGCGCAATCGCCCGCGCGAGGAGCCGTTGGTGATCCGTGTGCGGTGCGCGCCGCCGCCGCCAGACTGAGGCGGCGCCTTCTGCTCCCTGACACCGCCATGAGTTGCGCATCTCATTGCGAGGTAACGCCATTGGCCACCCCTGACCGCATCATCGGCTTCATCCGCCAGCGAGCGCAGCCCGCCTGGCTTGTCGGCGGCTATGTGCGCGACCAATTGCTGGGCCGATCGAGCCACGACCTCGATGTCATCGTGCCAGAGGGCGGCATCCGGCTGGCGCGAGCGATCGCGGCCGCGTTCGATGGCGCTTTCTTCGTCCTGGATTCCGAGCGAGACGTCGGCCGCGCGATCCTGCGCGATGAAGCTGGCGAGGCGCTGGAGGTGGATGTCGCCCGCCTGCGATTGCCCGATCTAGCGGCCGACCTGGCGCTGCGGGACTTCACAGTCAATGCGATCGCGCTGGACATCGTGGCGGACGCGGCCGAGCCGGTCCTGGTTGACCCGTTTGCCGGCCGGGCCGATCTGGATCGGCGGCTGGTGCGCGCGGTTTCGGACGCCGCGTTCGTGGATGATCCGCTGCGCATGTTGCGTGCGGTCCGGCAGGCGATCGAGCTGGGGTTCAGCATCGAAGAAAGCACATTCGACCTGATCCGCCGCGATGCCGCGCTGCTGCCGCAGGCAGCCGGCGAGCGGATTCGCGACGAATTGCTGCGCATCATCTCGGTGCCCGGCGCGTGGCTGCACGTGCGCCTGTTGGCGCATCTCAACCTGCTGGAGCAGGTTCTCCCCGAAGCCCAGACGCTGATCGGCGTGCAGCAGTCGGTTCCACACTACCAGGATGTCTTCGAGCACACGCGCTCGGTGATGGCGCACCTGGAAGGAATCTACGCGCTCCTCTGGCCGCACAGCGGTTACACCCGTCTCGCGGCCGTCGCGGGCGATGCGACTGTGCTGCTCGACGCCGGCGGTTGGGCATGGGTCAGCGAAGTCCTATCGCCCTACGCTGGGGACCTGGCCGGCCACCTGGCGCAGCCGCTGGCCAGCAGCCGCCTGCGCCGAGAGTGGCTGCTGTGGGCGGCGCTGATGCACGATTGGGGCAAACCTGCCAAGCGCAGCGAGGACGCTGACGGGCGCAGTCGCTTCCTTGAACACGACCGCTGGGGTGCGCTCCTGGCCGAGCATCGCGGCCAGGAGCTGAAGCTCTCGGCGGACGAGGTGTCCTATCTGGCTCGCCTGGTGGATCAGCACATGCGCCCTGGCTATCTGGCTCGCGACTTTCCGCCCAGCCGCCGGGCCATCTATCGCTTCTACTGTGACGTGGGAACGCTTGGCCCGGACTGTGCGCTCTTGGGCCTGGCTGACCACCTGGCGATTCATGCCCCGCGCATAGAGCCTGAGCATACCCGGCGCCGGCTGGAAACGACCCGCATACTGCTCGAAGCCTTCTTTCGCGAGCGAGCTACGCGCGTGGATCCGCCTCTCTTCCTTAACGGCCGCGCGGTCATGGCGGCGTTCAACCTCCAGCCTGGCCCGGAGGTCGGCCGGCGGCTCGAACAGCTGCGCGAAGCGCAGGCCGTGGGCGAGGTGTCCAGCGCCGAGGAGGCGCTGGCATGGCTGGCGGGCCGGGTCGAGTCAGGCGTGTGAAGAAATCCTGCCGAGAAAAGGTATCACATGCTCGACGTTGAGATCGCGGTGGCCAAGACGAAGAAATACGCCGTGCAAGAGAGCGGCGACTCGGTGGAAGTGGTCGAGAGGCCCCGCGGCGGCCTTTCGATCGTGATGGCTGACGGCCAACGCAGCGGTCATAGCGCCAAAACGATCAGCAACATGGCGGTGCGCAAGGCGCTGAGCCTGCTGGCCGACGGCGTGCGCGACGGCGCGGCGATGCGCGCCGCGCACGACTACCTGCGCACGCAACGCCGCGGCCAGGTGTCGGCCGAGTTGACCATCATCTCGGTGGACCTGGAGACGCGCACCTTGGTGATCTCTCGCAACAGCCAATGTCCGGTCCTGTTGGCTGAGGGGGACGTCTGGCGTGTGCTCGATGAGCCGACCGAGCGCGTGGGCCTGCGCGACCGGACGCGGCCGGTGATCGCCGAGCTGCCGCTGGCGGCCGGCCAGACCGCCGTGGCGTTCACCGATGGCCTGCTCCACGCCGGGGCGCGGCGCGGCCTCTCGCTAGATCCCCTGCACGCCATCCAGACGAGACCGGACTGGGCTCAGTGGTCGGCGTCGCAGATGGCCGACTATCTGCTGGAGAGCGCCGTGATCCTTGACGAGCGCCGCCTCGGCGACGACGCCAGCGTCATCGTGGTCCGCGTGGTCGGTCGGCCCGATCAGCAGGACCTGGAGATCCGGCGGATGACGGTGAACTTCCCCGCGCCGCCAGTGTGAGTCAGCCACATGTCGCAGCCGTTGATCTCGGTTGTCGGCCCCTGCGGAGCAGGCAAGACCACCCTGGTCAGTGGACTGCGCGCACGTGGGGTCAACAGCCGCCAGACCTCGCAAGAACACTCCTATGTGCGCGACATGTGGCGGCGGCTGGCGCAGCCCGATCTGCTCGTCTACCTGGATGCCCGTCTGGATACGATTCGTAGCCGCCTGAACGATCCTGCCTGGCCGGCCTGGCTGCGCGAGCAGCAGGTTGAGCGTCTGCGCCATGCTCGGCTGCACTGTAATCTGTACATCGAGACGGATGGCCTGACGCCAGAAGAGGTGCTGGAAAGGGTGCTGGCGGCCCTGGATGATTGCGGTTAACCGTCGCCCCCTCTCGCTTTTGACAGTCGCACCGCGCGGCGGTATAATCGTTCTGTTTGTCCCGGAAACCGGGGCATGATTTTTCTTGGGACAGGTGCAATGCGCTTTCGCCATTGCGTTGAACTTGTTGCACCTGGGACAGGGGAGAAAGACGCATGCGGAGTCGCAACAGCATCGTGTTGGCCTTCATCGTCGTCTTGGCGCTGGTCACGCTCTGGATTGATTTGCCCATCGAGCACCCGCGCTGGGCCGAGCAGGCGCTGGTCTGGCAACAGCCGCCTGAGTATCGCGATCTCAAGATCAAGCAAGGCCTGGATCTGTTGGGCGGCACACAGATCTTGTTGGAGGCCAAACCTGCGCCGGGCCAGGCGGTCACCGCCCGAGACCTGGAAGCCGCCAGGGTAATCGTCGAGCGCCGCGTGAACGGCCTGGGCGTCACTGAGCCGTTGGTTCAGTTGCAAGGCGAGAACCGTATCATCGTGGAGCTGCCTGGCATCAACAACCCCGATCAGGCGGTGCAGACCCTCAAGAGCACCGGCCAGCTCGAGTTCGTGGAGATCGGGCCCTCGTCTGGTTCCGAGTATCCCAACATCAAGCAAGGGGTCTATGTGCGCACGACGAATTTCGCGCATGTACCCGACCCCGCCGCGCTTGGCAAGCTTGAGCATCCTTACCCCGAAGTGGTGTTCAAGACGATCATGACCGGCGCGCAATTGCAGGACGCTGGCATCGGTCTTGACCAGTATGGCGTGCCATTTATTGACTTTACCCTCAAGCAGCCAGATGGCGCCAAGATCTTCGGCGACTACACGGCGCAGCACATTGATGGCATCCTGGCGATCGTGCTGGACAACGTCGTGCTTTCGGCGCCGGTCATTCGCAGCGCCATTCCCGATGGCCGCGGGGTGATCGAGGGACGCTTCACGCGCGACGAGGCCGAGAGCCTGGCCGTGCAGATGCGCTATGGCGCGCTGCCTGTGCCGCTGGAGGTCGTCAATCGGCGTACCATCGGCGCCACCCTCGGCGCTGACTCGGTGCGTCGCAGCGTCACCGCGGGGCTGATCGGTCTGGTCACCGTTCTCTTGTTCATGGTCGTCTACTATCGTCTGCCCGGCGCCATGGCCGCGATCGCGTTGCTCATCTATGCGAGTCTGAACCTGGCGCTGTACAAGCTCATACCGGTCACCCTGACGTTGCCTGGCATCACTGGCTTCTTGTTATCCACTGGTATGGCCGTGGACGCCAACATTCTGATCTTCGAGCGGATGAAGGAAGAACTGCGTTGGGGCCGATCACTCCGGTTGGCGGTTGAAACCGGCTTCAGCCGGGCCTGGACTTCGATCTTCGACTCCAACCTGTCCACCTTGATCACCTGCCTGATCTTGATCCTTTTCGGCCGCACCTTCGGCGCCCAACCGGTGTTGGGTTTCGCGGTCAACCTGGCCATCGGTGTGATGATCAGCATGTTCACGGCAATGACGGTAACGCGTACTTTCATGCGCACGGTCTTCGACTCTGCGGCGAGCGAGGGGCTGCGCGAGAAGCATTGGCTCTTGGGCATCTAGAGAAGAGACCTCGAGGCCGGCGAGGCTTTCGAGGTCGGAGCGAGGCGACGAAGATGTTTCGACTAGTAGAGCAGCGGAAGTGGTACTTCCTGCTTTCAACCGTGATCATTCTGCCGGGCCTGCTGGCGATGATCTATTCGACGATCGCAACCGGTCTGCCGTTCAGGCTGGCGATTGATTTCACCGGCGGCTCGATCTGGGAGTTGAGCTTTGAACAGCCGATCCAACCCGCCCAATTGCGCGATGTCTTCACGGATGCCGGCTATAGCGATACCGCAGTAACGACCGTGGGCGACGGTGCGACAGCCCAGGTGCGGCTCAAGGCCATTGACGAGGCCCAGAAGGTGGCGCTCATGGAGGCCATCGAGACCCGCTTTGGGTCAGGCGTCGTCGAGAAGCAGTTCGCGGCGGTCGGTCCGGCCATCGGGCAGGAGGTGACCCAGGCGGCCGTGCTGGCCGTGGTGGCCGCGGCCCTGGCCATCACCTTTTTCCTGGTGCTTGCCTTTCGCAAGGTGGCGCACCCGTTCCGCTATGGCGTCTCGGCTGTCATTGCCATGGTGCACGACATCCTGGTGACCACGGGCATCTTCAGTATCTGCAGTCTGCTTTTCGGTTGGGAGGCTGATGCGCTCTTCCTGACTGCGCTGCTGACGGTCATCAGCTTTTCGGTCCAGGACACCATCGTGGTGTTCGACCGCATTCGCGAGAACGCGCCCAAGTACCGCGGGGAACCGTTCAGCCTGGTGGCCAACCGAAGCCTATTGGAGACGCTGCATCGTTCTCTCGCCACGCAGCTCAACGCGCTTTTCGTCATGGCTTCGCTGTTGCTCTTCGGCGGCGCCACGATCAAGCAGTTCATCGCGGTGATGTTCTATGGCTTGATCAGCGGCACCTACTCCTCCATCTTCAACGCCGTGCCCATCCTGGTGGCCTGGGAGGAGCGGGACCTGTTCGGCACGAAGAAGCGGCAGATGGCGTAGTCCGTCGAGGTTCCATGCGCGCTCTCGTCTGCCGCGGCGGCCTGCACTATGAACCTGGGTATCCTGAACCGGAACTGGAGACCGGAGAGGTGTTGGTGCGGGTCCGGCAGGCCGGCATCTGCAACACCGATCTGGAAATCCTGCGGGGTTACATGGACTTCCAGGGCGTGTTGGGACACGAGTTTGTGGGCGCGATCGCTGGCCTGGGGCGTCGTGTGCCCGCACAGGCTGGCCTGCAGGTCGGCCAACGCGTGGTCGGGGATATCAATGCCGCCTGCTACGCCTGTCCTACCTGTCTGGCCGGTCGGCATACGCACTGTCCCAACCGTACCACCCTGGGCATCTATCGCCGCGACGGGGCGTTTGCTGACTATCTGACCTTGCCGTGGCTCAACCTCCACCCGGTCCCCGACGCTGTGCCCGACGAGATAGCGGTATTTGTCGAGCCTTTGGCCGCGGCCTGCCAGATCGTCGCGCAGGTGAAGATCAGCCCAACCGACCGCGTGATCGTTTTGGGCGATGGCAAGCTCGGCCTGCTGGCGGCCGCCGTGTTGCGTTTGACCGGCGCGAGCCTCGCCCTGGTAGGTCGCCACGCCGAAAAGCTGGCGATCGCCCGCGCCTGGGGCGTGCGCACGTTGGGGCCAGAGGCGACGCTGCACGGCGTTCAGGCTGATGTCGTCGTCGAGTGTACGGGGGTTCCAGAAGGTTTCGCTCTGGCCCGGCGCTTGCTGCGGCCGGCCGGCGTGCTCGTCCTCAAGAGCACCTATCGGCCGACCGCCAGTTCAGGCCAACGAGGGGACGACGACACGCAGCAGACGCAGATGCTCGACATGAGCTCGCTGGTGGTTGACGAGATCACCCTGGTTGGCTCGCGCTGCGGTCCGTTTGCGCCGGCGCTGCGTCTGCTGGAGTCGAGGCTGGTTGATCCTCGGCCTTTGATCTCGGCCGCCTTCCGGCTGGCCGAAGGCGCGGCGGCGTTCGAGCGCGCAGCCAGGCCAGAGGCGTTGAAGGTGCTGTTGACGCTGTAGACGGCTGACTATGAGAGCCATCCGCAAAGATACGTTCCTGCCTGGCCGGCCCGGCCGCAGCGGGGTCGGGTTGGCGCTGCTGCTTGCCATGTTGATCCTGCCGGGGTGTACCTTGTCCATCGAAGTATCGCCAGGGGCAGGAAGAACCAGCGCGGCGGCGACGGCCGTGCCCCAGACGCACGCGCTGGCGCTCGCGGCGGTTGACTTCGACCCGCCTTTGGACTACAATCAGATCATCCTCAGCCGCGGCGTGACGCTGTTGGTGGCTGTCGCCAACCAGGGCCTATCTGAGGAGTCGCATATCAGGGTGACAGCACGGCTGGTGGTTCCGGATGCCGCCGGCGGTCCGCGTGAGCTGATGAACGAGCTGGTAGTGATCAGATCGCTTGCGGCTGGCGAGCTGCGGGTGGTGCGCTTTTCCCAGGGGACCAATCTGCCACGCCGCGGCCGCTATCGGCTTCATGTGCAGGTGGAGCCTGTAGCAGGCGAGGCTGATACGGGCGACAATGCGCACACCTACGACATTCTGATTCACGGCGGGGATTGACCGTGCGGAGCTCGTAGAGAGGAGAAAAGCAGAGGGGCGCCCAACAGGCGCCCCTTGTTGTGACAGGATTTATGCGTCGCACGCCATTGCGTGGCTCCCTAGAGCCTATCCGAATTACTGCTGAGGCCGGTCTCCGACCGAGCCGGGCACGGTCAGAGACCGGCTCGAGCGGGTTTTTCGGATAGGTTCTTAGTGCTTGCACGAGGCGCACGCGCCGCCCGCGCAAGAGCCGCAGCCTCCGCTTGCCGCGCTGCTGGCGATCAGCCGGCTCCCGCCGCCGTTCTGTCTGCTGATCGCCGCGAAGACGGAGATCAGCCGGCGGGACCTGGCGCTTGCACAACGAGGACAGGCGATGCTGTTGTCGGCCTGGCCCATCGGTCGCAGCACCTCGAAACGTGTTGTGCAATCGGTACACTCATATTCGTATAGCGGCACGATTCACCTCGGTGGTATCGTCATTGGCGGGCGGCTCTGCAAGTTGCGCCGGCCGCTGCTGGATTCAGTGCTATTCTAACCCAATCGCGGTGGTGCGTCAAATACCCTTTTCGGCCGCCGAGAATGCCATGCCTGGCCAACGCGTACTGATAGCAGGTCTGCTCTTGCTCCTCAGCCTGGGCACGGCTGGCTATGGTCCGCCGGTGTTGACCGACGGCAGACAGCCCGCGCTGCGGCTCTATCCCGAACAGGTGCGCGCCATGCGGGCGCTGTCGCAACCGCCTGCCATCAGCGCGCTGGCCGGCCTGATGGTTGACCTGGGCTCCGGGCAGACCCTCTATGCGCTGCGACCGCATGATCGCCTGCCGCCTGCCAGCACGGTGAAGATCATGACCGCGCTGCTCGCCTTGCAGCGCGCCAACCTGGACGCCGTGGTCACAGTGTCCGCCGCGGCGGCCAACGCCAGCGGCAGCCGGATGGGGCTGGGCGCGGGCGAGAAGCTGACGGTGCGTGATTTGCTCTACGGGCTGCTGCTGCCATCGGGCAACGATGCGGCCGTGGCGCTGGCAGAGCACATCGGCGGCAGCCAGGCCAGTTTCGTCACGATGATGAACGAGGCCGCAGCAGGGCTGGGCCTGGGCCAAACCCGTTTCGCCAACCCGCACGGGCTGGATGATCCGGCCCAAACCACCAGCGCGGCCGATCTGGTTACGCTCACGCGCGCGGCGCTGGCCTATCCGGCCTTCGCCAGGATCGTAGCCGCCGAACAGGCTAATACAGCCAACCGTTCGCTGGCTAACACCAATCAGTTGCTCAGCATCTATCGCGGCGCGGACGGCGTGAAGACGGGAACCACCGCCGCGGCCGGCGAATGCCTGGTGGCGTCTGTCACGCGCAACGGCCATCGCGTCCTGGTGGTAGTGCTGGGCAGCCGCGATCGCTATGCCGACGCGGTGGCCTTGTTGGAATACGCAGCCGCGGGCTGGAGCTGGCGTCCGGCTGCGCTGCCCGATAATGCCCTGGGGTGGGAGATCGGTGCAGACGGCCGCGCCTACCGTTTGGCCGCGGCAGACAAGGCCGATCTCTTTTTGCCCACCTGGCAATGGCGACTTGTTCAGCCCGTGCGTGTGCTCAGCGCGGACACGCCGTTGACGAGCACGCTGCCCGTGGGCTTGCTCCATTACATGCTGGACGGTCGTGTGCTTGCGACCGTCCCCTTGACCGTGTGGCAGAAGCCTTGAGAGTCGGGAATTCCCTCATGTCCGAAGAACGTCTACAGAAGATATTGGCCCAGGCCGGCCTCGGCTCGCGGCGCTCATGCGAGGAGATCATCCTCGCTGGCCGCGTGACGGTGGACGGCCGTGTGGTCACCGAGCTTGGCGCCAAAGCGGACGCCGCGTCCAGCGACATCCGCGTGGATGGCCAACCGCTTGCGGGCCAGCGTCTACGCTATGTCATCCTGCATAAGCCGGCCGGCTACCTGTCTGGCCGCGACCCGCGCGCTGGCTATCCGTCGGGGCTTGACCTGGTCAGCGTCTCAGAGCGGCTCTACGCAGTTGGCCGGCTCGACCAGGATAGCGCGGGCTTGCTCTTGCTGACGAATGACGGCGAGCTGACCCAACGCCTGCTGCACCCGCGCTATGAACATCCGAAAACCTACCTGGTGCAGGTGCAGGGCGTGCCGAACCCGCGCAAAATCCGGCGCTGGCAGCACGGCGTGATGCTCGACGATGGGCCGACCGCGCCGGCCGAGGTGGAGCTGTTGCGCAGGGGCGGCGAAAGAGCCTGGCTTGGCCGCGGCTTCGCAGAAGAGCGCAAACGTGATGCTAAAGCGCCGGCCGAACCGCAACCTCGCACGAGCTGGCTCAAGATCACCCTGCGTGAGGGGCGCAAGCGGCAGCTACGGCGCATGACCGCGCTGCTGGGCCATCCCGCACTGCGGGTCATTCGGATCGGCCTGGGCCCGCTGGTTCTGGGCAACCTGGCGCCCGGAAAATGGCGCGATCTCACCTCTGCTGAGGTGCAAGCCTTGCGCGACCTGGTCGCCCAATCGGAAGAGGGCCAGCGACCAGACGAGCGGCAGAGGCGGCCGAATTCGGGCATGCCGGCTGCCGGCCAGCGCGCCGGCGCTCAGCCCACTGGGGAGAGAACCACCAAGACACCGGGTCCGAGCACGATCGCGATTGACGGCCCTTCGGCGTCGGGCAAGAGCACTGTCGGCGGCCGGCTGGCGCAAGAGTTGGGCTATCTCTATTTCGACACGGGCGTCATGTACCGGGCGATCACCTGGATCGCGCTGGAACGCGGCGTACCGATCGCGAACGAGGCGGCCGTGACCGCGCTGGCCCAGCAGGTGAAGCTGGACATCCTGCCGCCCGCGTCGGCAGATGGCCAGCGGCCACATCCAGACGGCCGCGACGTGACGGTGCTGGCAGATGGCCAGGACATCACCTGGCAGATTCGCCGTCCCGAAGTCGAGCGGGCTGTCTCGCCTGTGTCGGCCTATCCGGGCGTGCGCGCTGCGCTGACGCTTCAGCAGCGCCGCATCGGCCAGGCGGGACGGGTCGTGATGGTCGGCCGCGACATCGGCACGGTGGTGCTGCCGCGGGCCGATCTGAAGATCTACCTGGATGCCTCGGTGCGCGAACGGGCGCGGCGTCGCTGTCTGGAGCGTCGCGCGCGGGGTGAAGACGCCGAGCTCGAAGAGGTGTTGGCCGAGATGAAGCGCCGCGACGAGATAGACTCCAGTCGCGAGTGCGCGCCTCTGTCAGCCGCGGCCGACGCCATCGTCGTTGATACCAGCGACCTGACGGTCGAGCAGGTTGTGACGCGAGTGCAAGGCTTGGTCGAGCGCTGGGCCGGCAAAGTGCGCTAGAACACCGGTCAAGTAATCCGCCACGGGCGATCGAGGCTTCGTCGTGAGCTCAGCCGAACGGTCGCCGCAACGCTTGCGAAGCCGCCCTGCGGCGACTGAATTCCAGCCGACGAAGGTCGGCTTCGCAATGGTTGCAGCGGTTTTCAACCGCCCGACCGTCGGGCGTTCTAGGTCGCAGTGGAGGATGGCATGGGCAAAAGGCGACGGTTTGTTCCTCTTGGTCGTCACATCTGGGGCGTCGTGCTGCGTTTTCTGATGTGGCTTTACGTGCGCACGGAGGTGCGCAACGCCGAGCTGACGCCGCCGAGCGGGCCAGGCATCGTCTACTACAACCACATCCACTGGCTCGACCCGGTGGTGATCAGCGGCAAGCTGACGCGCTACAACGTTCCGCTCACCAAGATCGAAGCGCGGAGCTGGCCGGTGGTGGGCTGGCTGCTGCGGTGGTATCACGTCATCTTCATCACGCGCGGCCAGGTGGACCGGACTGCGCTCCAGGCCACCTGGGATGTGTTGGCTCACGATGAGGTCTCGGTCATTTCGCCCGAGGGCACGCGCAGCCTGGACGGCCGCCTCAAGACTGCCAAAGAGGGTCTGGTATTCATCGCACGTGCTGCGCCGGATGCCTGGCTGATGCCGTGCGCGGTCATGGGCACGCCGCAGTTCTCGTGGAGCCGCCCGCTGATCCGCCACGCTCAGGTTACCTTGACCTATGGCCGGCCTTTCCGAATTCGCTGGCCAGAAGGCAAGGCCAGTCGCGAACTGATGCGCGAGATAACGGCCGAAATCATGGCGCAGTTGGCGGCCGTGCTGCCGCCAGAGATGCGCGGCGACTACGCCGAAAGCGATCCCACGCAGCCCAAGTGGCTGGAGCCGGCCTGAAAGGAGGTGACATAACGCAACAACCTGATCCGGGGAGAAGAGCGCCTGGCTCCGACCGGCTCTGGTCGGAGTGACGAGGAGGAGGTTCCCCATCGCAAGGTGGGCGCTAACCGATTGCGGGTGCGACTCATGATCGCCGATCGGCGGTGGTGAGTAGATCGCTGCAACGCAATCGTGGAAAATCGAGTTGATCGGCGGATGCCTCCAGGACTGCCAGCAGTCCTCTTTGTTTCCCTCCAAGTTCCGCAATCCGAAATCCAAAATCCGAAATCGAGAATCGGAGGGAGTTCCATGTGTGGTATCGTTGGCTACATCGGCCCGCGCAACGCCGCCCAGATCATCCTGGACGGGCTGCGCCGGCTCGAATACCGCGGCTATGACTCGGCCGGCATCGCGGTGATTCAGGACGGCAAGATCGCGGTCCGCCGGGACGTCGGCAAACTGAGCGTTTTGGCCGACAGGATGGCCGAGTCGCCGATTGCGGGGGAGATTGGCGTGGGACATACGCGTTGGGCCACGCACGGCAAGCCCAGCGAACGCAACGCGCATCCCCATGCAGATGGCGACGGCCGGTTGGTGGTTGTGCAGAACGGCATCGTCGAAAACTTCCGGGAGTTGCGCGCCGAGCTTGAGGCCGAGGGGGTGGTCTTCAGGTCAGACACCGACACCGAGGTGATCGCGCATCTGATCGGCATGTTCTATCAGGCCGATCGGCCGCTCGACGATGCAGTGCGGCTGGCCTTGAGCCGGCTGCGCGGACCGAGCGCGATCGTCGCCCTTTCGAGCCAGTCGCCCGACATCCTGGTCGCCGCGCGGCTGGGCAATGCGGGCGGCGTGGCGATTGGGTTTGGCGATGGGGAGATGTTCATCGCCTCTGACATGCCCGCGATCCTCGAGCACACGCGGCGCATGGCCTTTCTGGAGAGCCGCCAGATGGCGGTGGTGCGCCGCGATGGCGCAAGGTTCGTCTGGCTCGACGGCCAACCGTTCCAGCCGAAGATACACGTCGTGCCGTGGGACCCGGTCTCTGCGGCGAAGGGTTCCTACAAGCACTTCATGCAAAAGGAGATCTACGAACAGGCCAACTCGCTGACCGATACCATGCGCGGCCGGGTGGATTTGGGCAGCAGTGAGGTCTATCTCGAAGGCGTTAGGCTGACGGCCGAACAGGCGTGCTCGCTGACGCAGATGGTGAGCGTGGCGTGCGGCACCTCCTATCACTCGGAGCTGGTGGGGCAGTTCATGTTCGAGGCTCTGGCGCGGCTGCCGGTGCGGGTGGAGTATGCATCGGAGTTCCGCTATCGAGACCCTGTGATTGACGATGCCACGTTGTTGCTCACCATCACCCAGTCGGGCGAGACGGTGGACACGTTGGCCGCGATGGAGGAGGGCCGGGAGAAGGGCGCGCACCTGGCCACGATCGTCAATGTGATCGGCAGCCAGGCGGCTCGCATCAGCGACAGCATCGTCTACATGCACACCGGCCCAGAGATCGGCGTGGCCTCGACCAAGGCGTTCACCGCGTCGCTGGTGGATCAATACCTGCTGGCGATCCACCTGGGCACGTTGCGCGGGACCCTCTCGGCCGAGCGCCGCCGCGTGTTGCTGGACGATCTGGCGACCCTGCCGACCCTGGCCGGGCAACTGCTCGATCCTGCCGGGCACAAGGTCTATGAGGAGCTGGCGCAGGCTTTCTTCCGGTTCACCAACTTCCTCTATCTGGGCCGCGGCATCAACTATCCGATTGCCCTGGAGGGCGCGCTCAAGCTCAAGGAGATCAGCTACATCCATGCCGAGGGATACGCAGCAGGCGAGATGAAGCATGGCCCTATCGCCTTGATTGACGAGCACATGCCGGTGGTGGTGATCGCGCCGCAGGACCACGTCTACGACAAGATGCTCAGCCAGGTCGAGCAGGTGAAGGCGCGCGGGGGAATCGTCATCGCGGTTGCCAGCGAGGGCGACGACTTCATCGCGGCCAAGGCCGATCATGTCTTGCGCATCCCGCCGGCCTCTGAACTGCTGACCCCGATCCTGACCGTCATCCCATTGCAGTTGCTGGCCTACCACATCGCCGTGCGCCGCGGCGCTGACGTGGATCAGCCGCGCAACCTGGCGAAGAGCGTGACGGTGGAGTGAGGGGGGGCGCAAATCACACAAGGAGAAACTCGTCATGAAGATCAATGCAGCGAAACAGCGGATGCTCGCGGGTCAGCCGGCACTGGGCATGCAGGTGGCGCTCGGCTCGCCCGTTTCAGCCGGCCTGATGGCGCGCGCCGGGTTCGATTTCGTGCTGGTGGACAATCAGCACGGCGACTACAACGACGCGACCTCGCAGCACGCGTTTCAGCTCATCACGTTGGAGGGTTCGGTTCCAATGGCGCGTGTGTGCCGGAACGACTTCTATGCCATCGGCCGGCTGCTCGACCGCGGCGCGTTGGGCATCATCGTGCCGATGGTCAATTCGGCCGCAGATGCACGGGCCGCAGCCTACGCCATGCGCTACCCTCCGATCGGCGGCCGTTCCTTCGGACATCTGCTGGCCGATTTCCACGGCGCGGACTACGAGGCGTGGATTGACCAGCAGGTCTTCCTGGTCGTGCAGATCGAGTCGGCCGAGGCCGTGGAGCGCGCGGAAGAGATCATGGGGGTGGATGGCGTGGATGGCTGCTGGATTGGGCCGACTGATTTGGCGGCGTCGTTGGGGGTGAAGCGAGGCAGCGACGCCCACACCGCGGCCGTCTTGCGGGTGCGCGATGCCTGCCGCAAGACCGGCAAGATCCCCGGCATCCACACCTACGGCGCGGCCGAGACGCAGCGTTGGCTCGATCACGGCTTGCAGTTCATCACGGCCGGCGCCGAGACGTTGCTGCTCGCCTCAGCCGCGGCCGAGACGCTGCGGGTCTTGGGCCGCAAGAGGTAGCAGTTCTACTCAACGCATGACCTGGTACACAAGCGGCGGCGCGACCGGGTCGGCGGAGAAACGATAGGCGTCTGCCAGGCGGGTGAGCGCCGCGTAGAGGCTCTCACGTGTACGTCCGTGAACCCACAACAGAGGCTCGCCCGCCTCCACCTGCGCCCCGACCTTGCCGTGCTCCGCCAACACCACGCCGACGGCCGGATCAATCGGATCGCCCTTCGCCGCGCGACCGCCGCCCAGGTCAACCACTGCATGACCAACCTCGCGTGCATCCACCTGGGCCACGTAGCCTGCGCGGGGTGCGCGCAGCGGCTCGACGAAGGGGGCGTGCGGCAGACGGTCAGGGTCCTCGATGGCGGTCACGTCGCCCCCTTGGGCGGCCACGAACTGCTGGAACTTCGCCCAGGCCGAGCCATTGTCCAGCGCGGTCGCGGCCATGCCGCGGCCGTGCTCAGGATCGGCCGCTGCGCCGCTGATCAGAAGCATCTCCGCGGCCACATCCAGGCAGTGCTCTCGGAAATCGGCCGGCCCGTGGCCGTGCAACGTGCTGATAGCCTCGATCACCTCCAGCGCATTGCCGGCCGCATAGCCGAGCGGCTGGCTCATGTCGCCGATCAGCGCGGTCATTTTGCGCCCCAGCCGCCGGCCGATCTGCACCATCAGCTCGGCCAGGCGCGTCGCCTCCTCAAGGGTCTCCATGAACGCACCGCGGCCCACCTTGACGTCCAGCACGATCGCATCCGCACCCGCCGCGATCTTCTTTGACATAATCGAGCTGGCGATGAGCGGCAGCGATTGGACCGCGGCGATGACATCGCGCAGCGCGTACAGCTTGCCGTCGGCCGGCGCCAGCTCGTGCGTCTGCCCCGCCACCACGAGACCGACATCGCGCAGTTGGCGTTTGAACTGTTCGATGCTGAGGTCGCTATGGAAGCCAGGGATGGAGTCCAGCTTGTCAAGCGTGCCGCCGGAGAAGGAGAGGCCGCGTCCCGACATCTTGCCCACGGGCACGCCCAGACTGGCGACCATCGGCCCCACGACCAGGGTGGTCTTGTCGCCCACGCCGCCGGACGAGTGCTTGTCCACGATGAAAGGCGCGACATCGTGCAGATCGAGCGTAGCGCCTGAGAATGCCATCGCCTCGGTGAGGTGCGTTGTCTCCTCGGGGGTCATCCCGCGACAGAAGACCGCCATGCACCAGGCGGCCGCCTGATAGTCGGGCACCTCGCCGGCGACGTAGCCCTTGATGAAATACTCGATTTCATCGCGGTTCAACTCCTCGCCGTCTCGCTTCCTGGCGATGATGTCAACCATGCGCATTGTTCCGCTCCGGGACTTTAGCTGTTGGCGAGCCCCACCAAGCGCCAGGCATTCTCTCAGGCGCTGGCGCTTGGTGGGCGATGTTCAGGCCAGTATACCACCAACTCCCGCCATCTGCGAAACTGTGGTGATTACCCCTATCTTCCTGGGCGTCATTGCGAGCGCCGTTTGCGAAGCAATCTCCGCTTCAGCCGAGACTGCTTCGTCGCACACTACGCTCCTCGCAGTGACTACGAGACTTGTGGGTAATCACCACACGAAACCGTACCCGAACGGGTACTAGACTTCTGCGTCCCACACTGATACAGTGTCCCATGTCAGAAGCACACGCTACACAAAGGAGTCTTGCACGATGAACGAGATCAGCGCCGGCGATACTGCCTGGGTGTTGGTCGCCACGGCCCTGGTCATGATGATGACCCCGGCCCTGGCCTTTTTCTACGGTGGGATGGTGCGCAGGAAGAATGTGCTTTCTACCCTCAACCTGAGCTTCATCATCATCGCCCTGGTCAGCCTGCAATGGGTCCTGCTAGGCTACACGCTCGCGTTTGGGCCGAGCCTGGGCGGACTGATCGGCAGCCTGCGCTTCGGCGGCTTCGCCGGGGTCGGCTCCGAGCCGAATGCTGACTACGCCGCCACCATCCCGCACCTGGCGTTCGCCGCCTATCAGATGATGTTTGCAGTGATCACCCCGGCCCTCATCACTGGCTCATTCGTGGAGCGAGTGCGCTTCAAGGCGTTCCTGCTCTTTGCCCTGCTATGGGCCACGCTGGTCTACGATCCTGTCGCGCATTGGGTATGGGGTGTGGGCGGAGTGCTGCGCCAACTGGGCGTGCTGGATTTCGCCGGCGGCGCGGTGGTGCATATCACAGCCGGTTTCTCCGCGCTGGCTTTTGCGCTCGTCATCCGGTCGCGACGTGGCTATGGCGCAGCGCCGATGGAACCCCACAACATCCCCTATAGCGTCTTGGGCGCGGGCCTGCTGTGGATGGGGTGGTTTGGCTTCAATGGCGGCAGCGCGTTGGGCGCAAACGGCCTGGCCGTCACCGCGCTTGTCAACACGAACACGGCCGCGGCCGCCGCAGGGGTCGCCTGGATGCTGCTGAGCTGGCGGGACAACAAGCCCAGCGTCTTGGGCATTGTCACGGGCGCGGTGGTCGGGTTGGTGGCGATCACACCGGCCGCCGGGTTTGTCACGCCACTGGCCGCGCTGGTCATCGGCGCAGTGGCAGCGCCCATCAGCTACTACGCGATCAAGTTCCGCCAGCGCCGCGGCCTGGATGAGTCGCTCGACGTGTGGGCCTGTCACGGCATGGGCGGCGCGTGGGGCGCGCTGGCGACCGGTCTCTTCGCTGCCAGGTCGGTCAATCCGGCCGGCGCCGATGGTCTGTTCTACGGCCATCCGGTGCAGTTCCTGATCCAACTCGTCGCCACCGTGATCGTGATCGCCTTTGCCTTCACCTTGACCTATGGCATCGCCACGGCGCTGAACCGCACGATCGGCTTGAGCGTCAGCGACACCGAGGAGCAGGTCGGCCTGGACATCAGCGAGCACGGCGAGCGAGCCTACGCCTGACAGGGGTGATACCATGACCAAGAAGATCGAAGCCATCATCCGGGAAGAAAAGCTCAACGATGTCAAAGACGCGCTGCACCGCATCGGCATCGTCGGGATGAACGTCAGCGAGTGTCGCGGGCACGGCCGGCAGGGGGGTGTCACACTGGCCGGACGAACCGGATCATACCAGGTTGACCTGCTGCCCCGGGTGCAGGTCAACATCGTGCTGAGCGACCATAATGTCGAGAAGACCATCGAGACGATCTGCAGGGCCGCGCAGACGGGCAACATCGGCGATGGGCTGATCTTCGTCTATCCGGTCGAGGATGTGATTCGCATCCGCACCGGCCAGCGGGGTCGCGACGCACTCATCTACCCGAACGACATAGATGAGCGCCGCGTCAGGGAACAGGCGGCCGCGGCCGGGTCTTCCCCCGCCGGGAAGTGAAGTCTGGGTGAACAGCCTTGTCGCAGACGACAGCCTGGGCTATAATCGAGCGAGATTCGCACTTGACCTATCCTTCCCTCGAGATGCGTATGAGCAACCAGGCTGTGGATGAAGCGGCCGGAGCCGGCCGTGATCTGCTGTTGCTGCAAGCCCTGGCGCGCCTGAATGAGATCGGCGCCAGCATCAACCGCTTGACGGGCAGCGATGTGGGCCGGCTCGATGCGATCTTGCAGTTCATTGCCGAAAGCGCCATCAAGATGGCGCCGGGCGCGTCGGCTGTTCTCTACATCTACGATCCTGCGACCCACGCGTTCGACCCGGTCTCGCGCGTCTCGGCCGGCGAGCGCGGCGGGGCCGAGGCTCTTGGCCTGGCCGGCGCACACGATGAGCCGCGACCGTTCGGCCTGGGCATGCGCGCGGTGACGCAGCTTCGCGGGGTGCTCTCCTATGAAGAGCCGGACCTGGAGATCCACCCGGCCAAACAGGCGGCCGGCGCGCGCGCGATGGCTTGCTTTCCCCTCGTCGTAGGCAATCGGCCACTCGGCGTCCTCTACGTCTATCTGCACGAGGAACGTCCCTTCAGCCAGGTGGAGCTGCTGTTGCTGAACAACTTCGTCAACCAGGCGGCCATCGCGATCTATCGGGCGGCCGAGGTCGCGGGCATCCAGCGCGATCTGGCGCGCAAGGAGGATGAGCTGAGTCGCCTGCGCCGCGCGGCCCTGCTCATCTCCTCGCGCACCAGCCTGGAGGGGACGCTCCAGGTGATCCTGCAGATGGCGCTGGATGTGACCGGCGCACGCTACGGCATCTTCCGGCTGGTGGATAAGAGTGGGCTGCATCTGGTGATGCGCGCCATCGCGGGCGAGGACTTGGGCCGGCCCGCAGTCGAGGAGCTGCCGATCAACGCCACCAGCGTGATGGGCTACGTGGCCAAGCTGCGCCAGCCGGCGAATATCGCGGATGTGCGCCTGCTGCCCTGGTCGCGCATCTACTACCCGCTCGATCATGCGCTCGAGATGCGCTCGGAACTGGCCGTGCCGCTGATCGGCGCAGGCGGCCGGCTGGAAGGGGTCCTGAACCTGGAGAGCCCTCAAGTCGCCGCGTTCAGCGAGGCCGATAGCCACCTGCTGCAATCGCTCGCCACGCAGGCTGTGATCGCCATCCAGGAAGCGCGTCTGCTCGACGCGCTGCAACAGATCGCCGAATGGCTGCTGGTCAAGCCTGCGCACGAAGTGCTCAACGGACTGGTCGAGCTGTCGTGCGGCCTGCTGAACGCTGGTGCGAGTGCGATCTGGATGCGCCAGGGTGACCGGCTCTCTTTGGCAGCCGCGAACGTCGGTCACGTGCGCGGGGATGACCTGCCGATCCACGGCAGCCTGACGGGGCAGGCTGTCCTGACCCGCGAGCCGGTGCTCAGCGCGGATGTGAGGACCGATCCGCGCTTCAGTTGGCCCAACCTGGCGCGCGGTCAGGGCTGGACCAGGGCGCTGATCGTGCCGTTGCTCCCCGCGGAGGGCGGCGAGGCGACGGGCGCGTTCAGCGTATACGGCACAGAGGCCGCAGCGGGCCGCTTCGCTGCATCCGATTGGGATCAGAAGGTGCTGACGACGCTGGCGCGCTACGCAGCGTTGGCCTTGCAGAATGCCAGCCGTCAGGATGCGTTGCGCGCGGCCCAGGATGCGCGCGCGGTCGCCGAGACGTTTGCGGCGATGGGCGACATCGCGGCGAACTTGCTGCACCACCTGAACAACAAAGTGGGCGCGATTCCCGTGCGCGTCGAGGGCATCCAGGACAAGTGCGCCGCGGCCCTGGCCGCCAACCACTACCTGGCAGCCAATCTCGCAGCTATCGAACAGAGCGCGCTGGAGGCCATGGCGATCGTGCGCGAGCGGCTTTCGCTGCTGCGTCCCATCGAACGCGGTCCGGTGGATGTCGCTTCATGCGTCCGCGATGCGGTGTCGGCGGCCGATCTACCAGCAGGCGTGACCGTGGAATTGACGGGACTGGATCGGCTTCCGCACGTGGTCGCGAGTCGAGAGACGCTGGCATGGGCCATCATCAACCTGTTGCAAAACGCCAGCGACGCCATGGAAGGCCGCGGCCGCATCGCCATCACAGCCGCCGCGCAGGAGGCCTGGGTCGAGATCATCATCAGCGATACCGGGCCAGGGATCGCGCCGGACCTCCAGGCGCGCATCTTCGAGTTCAGCTTTTCGGGCGCGCGGCCAGAGGGGCGGGGCAAGCTCGGCTTTGGCCTCTGGTGGGTCCGAACCCTGATATCGCGGCTGGACGGCGCGATTGCTGTCGAGAGCGATGGCCGCAACGGTGCGACCTTTCGTGTGCGTCTGCCGATTGGGAATGGGCCAGGGGGCGCGAGGCAGCGCGGCCAGAAGGAAACCGCATGACGATTCACGCGCAGCAGCGCGGCCTCATCGTCGAAGACGATCCCGCCTGGCAGGAGATCCTGGCGGAGCTCCTGACCGACATGGGCCTGGCGGTGGACATCGCCGACAGCCTGGACGCAGCGATCGCTGCGCTGCGTGCGGCGTCGCATCGGCTGGCCGTGGTGGATCTCTCGCTGACCGGCGGTTCGCGCCAGGCTGGCAACTACACGGCCTACGACGAAGAAGGCTTGCGCGTGTTGGAGGCGGTGCGGCGCTATGACCCCGGCTGCTCCGCGATCCTGTTGACCGGCTTCGCCACGGTCGAGCTGGCCGTGAGCGCGCTGACCGAGCGCGGCGCGTACACCTGCTTGCGCAAAGAGACCTTCCGCCGCGCTGAGTTTCGCGAGCTGGCGCGGCGCATCCTGGCGCGCGCGTCGCCTGCGTCGCTCCCAGAGGCCGAGCCAGGCGCGCCGGCGCACGAAACCCCTGCGCAAGCCGCCGGCCTTGCGTCGTCTCAGGGTTCCGTTTTGTTGGTCGAAGACGATGCCGGCTGGCGCAATGTGCTGGCCGAGCTGTTGGCCGAGGCAGGCTGCCAGCCGCGCGCGAGCGGCAGCTTCGGGGAGGCGCTGGGTTATCTGCGCCGCGAGCGTTTCGTCTTGGCCGTGGTTGACCTGGGCCTGGCCAGCTCACTTGACCCTGGGTCGAATCGCGATGGCTACCAGGTGCTTGCCAGCGCACGCGCGGCCGAGATTCCCGCCATCGTCGTCAGCGGCCTCGCGAGCCTGGCCGATGTCGAGCGCGCCTATGCCGACTTCGGCATCTTCGCATATTTAGAAAAGCAAGCGTTCGACCGCAGTGCGTTCCGGGCGATCGTAAGCGAGGCGATCGCCTCTGGCCAGGCCGGCGCCGGTGAGCTGGGCCGGCTCACGCCCCGCGAGCGCGAGGTGGTGGGTCTGTTGGTGCAAGGGCTGGCCAACAAAGAGATCGCCCGTGCGATGGTCATCTCGACCAACACGGTCAAGCGTTACCTGAAGTCCATCTTCCAGAAGCTCGACGTGGACAGCCGCGCCGCGGCCGTGGCAAAGGCAGTGGCCGCTAAAACCTCCGGCGGATGGAACCCCGTCGGGTGAGACTGCGAAGGCCCTTCATGGCCTGCTGGCAGCCTCCGGCAGACAGAATCCGGCCGGCTCCAACCTCCATCCTCCAACCTCCATCCCCCAACTTGACATCCCCGCCAACCTCTGGTATAAGGCAGCTACAATCGCATACGCCGACACCCAAAGGCTGAGAAGAGGACGAGTACGCGCGTGGAGGACGGTTCAGAGAGCGGGGAACAGGTGCAAGCCCCGTCCCGATGCCAGCGCCGAATGGCCCTCGGAGCCGCAGAGCGAACGGCATCAACCTATTAGCTCTCGCCGGAGTTGCCGCCGTTATCCGGGCAAAGAGTATAAGCACCGTGCTACGCGGCCCGGTGTCGTACTCGAATGAGTGAGACTGGCCCTGCCAACCCGTCGTCATCACGGCGGGTTTTTTGTTTCCGGGAATCCGGAGCGACCGCCAGTCTAAGCAGGGTGGCACCACGGGAAGAGACCCTCTCCCGTCCCTGGGGACGTGAGGGGGTATTTCTTTTCGTGGAGGCTGCCATGGATCGCGATCTATCAGACACACCTCTCCAGACGCGCCGGCAAACGCCGGCCCGCGCCAACCTGGCGACCGTCGTGCGCGAGTTGCCCGCAGACCTGGAAACGCCCGTTTCGGTCTACCTCAAGCTGGCCGGCCAGGGGCCGGCGTTTCTGCTGGAAAGCATCACCGGCGGCGAGCATGTCGCCCGCTACTCCTTCATTGGCGTACATCCGAGGCGCGCCTACGTGATCCGCGGGGCATCGGTGGAATGTCACGCGGCCGGGCAGATGACGCAGCGCAGTGTGGCCGAGGGGACCGATTTGCTCGACTTCTTGCGGGGCGAGCTGGCCCGATTCACGCCACAACCGATGCCAGGGCTGCCGCGCTTCGCCGGCGGGCTGGTCGGCTATCTGGGCTACGAGACGGTGCGCTACTTCGAGCCCACGCTCTCCTTGCAGCCGCACGCCGGGCTGCCCGACGCCGTGTTTCTGCTCGCCGACACGGTCATCGCGTTCGACCACGCGTTCGGCAAGCTGCTGCTCATCGCCAATGTGGACTTCGATCAGACGTCTGACGCCGGCTGCGGAGAAGCTGCGGCGCGCGGCGAGGCGACAGCGCGGCTGGATGAGCTCCAGCGGCGTCTGGCCGGGCCGTTGCCGCCGCGAGCGGCCCTGGCGGACGCGGCCTCTGCGACCGGCAGGCCGTTGCGCGCCAACCTGGAGCCCGAAGCATTCATGGCTGCGGTCCTGCGCGGCAAAGAGTACATCGCGGCCGGCGACATCTTCCAGGTCGTCCTCTCCCAACGCTTCAGCCGGCAGACGGCGGCCGAGCCCTTCAGTATCTACCGTGCGCTGCGCCGGCTGAATCCCTCGCCCTACATGTTCTTCATGGATTTCGCCGGCCTGGTCGGGCCAGAGCCGTTGCGGCTGATCGGCGCGTCCCCCGAGATGCACGTCCGGCTCGAAGGCCGTCGCGCTGCCATCCGCCCGATCGCCGGCACGCGACCGCGCAGCCCCATGCCGGCCGAGGACGCGGCGTTGGAACGCGAGCTGCTGGCGGATCCGAAGGAGCGCGCCGAGCACGTCATGCTGGTGGATTTGGCGCGCAATGACCTGGGGCGCGTCTGCGACTACGGCACGGTGCATGCGACCGAGCTGATGACCGTCGAACGCTATTCGCACGTCATGCACATCGTCTCGCACATCGAGGGGCAGTTGCGAAGCGACCTGGACAGCTTCGACCTCATGCGCGCCACCTTTCCGGCCGGCACGGTCAGCGGCGCACCGAAGATACGCGCCATGCAGATCATCGCCGAGCTGGAGCACGATCCGCGCGGGCCCTATGCGGGCGCGGTCGGCTACTTCTCATACGATGGCTCGGCAGATACCTGCATCACCATTCGCACCCTTGTGATGCAAGGCCAACAGATCAGCGTCCAGGCGGGCGCGGGCATCGTGGCCGATTCTGAGCCGGACCGCGAGCATCAAGAGACGGTGAACAAGGCTCGTGCGCTGGCCTCGGCCGTGGCTATGGCAGAAGGATGATCGGAGGCAACATGATCGCTGTGATAGACAACTACGACTCGTTCACCTACAACTTGGTGCAGTACCTGGGCGAGCTGGGCGCCGAGGTGCGCGTGTTCCGCAACGATACCATCTCGGCGGCCGAGCTGGACGCGCTCGCTCCCAGCCACCTGGTCATCTCGCCCGGCCCAGGCTACCCCAGTGATGCCGGGGCCTCGAATCAGATCATTCGCGAGCACGGGCCGCGGCGGCCGATCCTGGGAGTGTGTCTGGGACACCAGTGCATCGGCGCAGTGTATGGCGGCCGCGTGGTGCGCGCGCCGCGGCTGGTGCACGGCAAGACCTCGCCCATCTTCCATCACGGCGACGCGCTGTTCGCGGGACTGCCCAGCCCCTTCGACGCCACCCGCTATCATTCGCTGGTGGTCGCCGAGCCGCTGCCGGATGAGTTGGCGGTCACCGCACGCGCCGCCGAAGGCGAGGTGATGGGGCTGCGCCACCGCACGCACCGGGTTTTCGGGGTGCAGTTCCATCCCGAATCCATCCTCACGGCAGGCGGCAAGCAAATCCTGCGCAATTTTCTCGATCTGACCGCGAGAGGGTAACACGATGCTGCCACAATACATCGCCAGAATCCTGCAAGGAGATCACCTGACCGAGGCGGAGGCCGAAGCGGCCATGGCTATCATCATGGCCGGCGACGCGACCCCTGCCCAGATCGGCGGCTATCTGATCGCGCTGCGCATGAAAGGCGAGACGGCCGCGGAGATCGCCGGCAGCGCACGGGCCATGCGCAGCCAGTCCAGCCGTGTGACGGTCACGTGCGCCTTCCCGCTGCTGGACACGGCCGGCACCGGCGGCGATGGGGCGCACACGTTCAACATCTCCACCGCTGCCGCGTTCGTGATCGCCGGCGCCGGCCGGCGAGTCGCCAAACACGGCAATCGGGCCGCATCCTCGCGCTGCGGCAGCGCCGACGTGCTGAGCGCCCTGGGGGTGAACCTCGACCTGGCCCCGGACCAGGCGGCCGCCTGCATCGAGCAGGTGGGGATCGGCTTTCTGTATGCGCCGAAGTTTCATCCGGCGATGAAGCACGCCATCGGCCCGCGGCGCGAGCTCGGCCAACGCACCATCTTCAACCTGCTCGGCCCGCTTACCAATCCGGCCGGCGCCACCCATCAACTGATCGGCGTCTACGATCCGAACCTGACCGAGACCCTGGCGCAAGTGCTGGGCATGTTGGGCAGCCGGGCGGCGTTCGTGGTTCACGGTCATGGCGGGCTGGACGAGCTGACCACTGGCGGGCCCAATCGCGTCAGCCATCTGCAACAGGGACGCGTGGCGACGTTCGAGCTGGACGCCGGCCGGCTGGGGCTACGCCGCGCCTCGGCCGACGATCTGCGCGGCGGCGAACCGGCTGAGAACGCGGCCATCTTGCGGGCCATCCTGGCCGGGAGAGACCGCAGTGTTCGCCGCGACGTGGTGTTGCTCAACGCCGCGGCCGCGCTCGCCGTCGCATCCGACGACCCTGCGACAGGCTCAGGGCTGAGGGCTGAGGGCATAGAGCAGGCCCTTGTCGCCGGGCTGGCAGAGGCGGAGCGATCGCTGGACAGCGGCGCAGCCCTGGCCCGGCTGGCTGCTCTGATCGCGTTCAGCAGGGACAGCAGCAGTGAACCGGAGCAGTCGTTGTGACAACGAGCATCCTGGAGGAGATCCTGGCCCACAAGCGGGCCGAGACGGCCCTGCAACGCACGCAACAGCCTTGGGCCGCGGTGCAGGCGGCCGCGTCGCACGCGCCGGCGCCGCTCGACTTCATCGCCGGCCTGCGGGGTGCGGCGTCGCGGCCGGCGCTGATCGCGGAGATCAAACGCTGCTCACCATCCCGCGGGACGCTGGCTGCCGATCTGGACCCGCTGCGCCTGGCGCGCATCTACCAGCAGAACGGCGCGGCCTGCATCAGCGTCCTGACCGACGAACGCTACTTCGGCGGGAGCCTTGAGGACCTGCGCTCGGTGGCTGCGCAGCCAGAGCGGCTGCCGCTCTTGCGCAAGGACTTCATCTGCGATCCCTACCAGGTCTACCAGGCGCGAGCGGCAGGCGCGGACGCGGTGCTGCTGATCGTCGCCGCGCTGCCCGCCGACCTCCTTGCTGAGCTGCACGCGCTGGCGGAGAGCCTCGGCATGGCCGCGCTCGTGGAAGTGCACACGGACGACGAGTTGGAGCAGGCGCTGGCGCGGCGGCCGCGGCTGATCGGCATCAACAACCGGGACCTGCACAGCTTCACCGTCTCACTGGCGACGACCGAACGGCTCTGCAGCCGGCTTCCGCCGGAAGTGTGCGTCGTCGCGGAGAGCGGCATCCACTCCCCCGAGGACGTGCGCCGGCTGGCCGCCATCCGCCGGCCGGCCGGCGTTCATGCGCGGCCGGGGGTGGACGCCATCCTGGTCGGCGAGGCGCTGGTCACGGCCGTGGACATGGCGGCCCAAACGCGCAGTCTGGCCCGGGCGTTGGCTCCCGCCCGATCGCGCATCGGGCGGGTCATGGACCCACCGCGAGCCTGAAACATGATTCGCTGGTTGTGGCAGGAAACTGCACGCTGCTGATGGATCCGCTGGATATGAAGATCAAAATCTGTGGCATCAAGACGCTCGATGAGGCGTTGGCGGCCGTCGAGGCCGGCGCCGATTTGCTCGGCTTCAATTTCTATCCGCCCAGCCCGCGCTACATCGCGCCGGTCGAGTGCAGTCGGCTCGTGGGCGTCCTAGGCGGGCGCGGGATGGCGTTCGTCGGTGTGGGCATCTTCGTCAATGCGTCACCCCCGGCCATTGCCGCCATCCTGGACGACTGCGGCCTCGATCTGGCGCAGCTCAGCGGCGACGAATCGCTGGCCGACATGGCGACGCTGGGCGACCGCGCGTTCAAGGCCATCCGGCCGGCCAGCCTCGCAGACGCCCAGTCGCAGGCGCGGCTCTATGGCCGTTGGTCAGCCCCGCCAGCCCTGCTGCTGGATGCTGCGGTCGGGCCGGGGCAATTCGGCGGTGCCGGCCGGATCGGCGACTGGGATGTGGCCCGGCGTCTGGCGACCCGGTATCCCCTGCTGCTCGCTGGTGGCCTGCGGCCTGAGAACGTGGCTGCGGCCGTGGCCTGCGTGCATCCCTGGGGCGTGGATGTGGCTTCGGGCGTGGAGGCCAGTCCTGGGTGCAAAGACCCGGCGAAGGTGGCCGCGTTCGTGAGAGCGGCGAGAGGAGATTTCGCAGATGGCACATAGCGAGACGTCGGCTTCCTCGACGCTGCCGACCAAGTTCGGCGCGTATGGCGGCCAGTTTGTGCCCGAAACGCTCATGCCGGCCCTGGCTGAACTGGAGGCCGCCTATCTGGGGGTGCGCTGTGACGCACCGTTTCATGCAGAATTGGACGAGCTTCTGCGCACCTACGTAGGCCGGCCCACCCCTCTCACCTTCGCCCGGCGTCTGACCGCTCACTGCGGCGGTGCGAAGATCTATCTGAAGCGGGAAGACCTGGCGCACTCCGGCGCGCACAAGATCAACAACGCGTTGGGGCAGGCGCTCCTGGCGCGGCGGATCGGCAAGCGCCGCGTGATCGCGGAGACGGGCGCGGGTCAGCACGGCGTCGCAACGGCGACCGCGGCCGCGCTCCTGGGGTTGGAGTGCGTCGTCTACATGGGCAGCGTGGACATGGCCCGCCAACATCCCAATGTCCTGCGCATGAGGCTGCTGGGCGCGGAGGTGCGACCGGTCGAGAGCGGCAGCCGCACCCTCAAGGACGCCATCAACGAGGCGATTCGCGATTGGGTGACGAACGTGCGCACCACGCATTACCTTCTTGGCTCGGCGTTGGGGCCGCACCCCTATCCCACCCTCGTGCGCGATTTCCAGGCGGTCATCGGGATCGAGGCGCGGGCGCAGATGCTGGCAGAGATCGGTCGGCTGCCCGATGCGTGCGTCGCGTGCGTCGGCGGCGGGTCGAATGCCATCGGCTTGTTCCATGCATTCCGCGCTGACCTCGGCGTGCGTCTGATCGGCGTCGAGGCTGGCGGCGCAGGGATCGCGTCAGGCCGGCACGCCGCCCGCTTCGCCGATCCGCTCCTGGGCCGGCCAGGGGTGCTGCACGGCGCGTACACCTACGTGCTGCAAGACGCCGATGGGCAGATCGCGGCCACCCACTCGATCTCGGCCGGATTGGACTACCCCGCGGTCGGCCCAGAGCACGCGCGGCTGCGTGAGCTGGGACGCGCCGAATACACGATCGCCAACGACGACGAGGCGCTGGCCGCGTTCCAGTTGTTGGCGCGCACCGAGGGCATCCTGCCCGCGCTGGAATCGGCCCACGCCCTGGCCGAGGCCGGCCGGCTGGCCCCCACGCTGCGGCCGGATCAGGTCATCCTGGTCAATCTTTCGGGCCGGGGCGACAAAGACCTGGAGAGCGTTGCCAGAGTGTTGGAAGTGTGAAGCGTGAAGCGTGAGGCGTGAGGAGCCGGAGAACGGACTACGCAATACGCAACACGTCCGGAGGAACCCATGGGACTCGATCGCATTGCACGCGCATTCGCGGCGGCCCGCGCGGGCAAACGCGCAGCGCTGATGCCGTATTACACGCTGGGCTATCCCGATCTCGCGACTTCGGAGCGGGTCATCGCCGCGATCGCCGCGGCCGGGGCCGATCTGATCGAGTTGGGCATTCCCTTTTCCGATCCGCTGGCAGATGGTCCGACGATCCAACGCTCGACGCAGGTCGCGCTGGCCCAGGGCGTCACGCTGCGGCGCTGTCTGGAGCTGACGGCCCGGCTGCGCACAAGCGGCGTGGCGCAGCCGCTGCTGCTGATGGGCTACATCAACCCGATCCTGGCCTACGGGGTCGAGCAGTTCATCGCAGACGCGCACGCCGCGGGCGCCGACGGCTTCATCGTACCCGATCTGCCGCCAGAGGAGGCTGCAAACGGTTGCACGCCATGGGGCGCAGCCGACGGGGCCTGCGCGGGTCTGCACAGAAGGTGCCGGGCGGCCGATCTGGCGCTGGTGCACCTTCTGGCGCCCACCTCGCCGGCCGAGCGCCTGGCGCTGGTGTCTGCGCACACGGCCGGCTTCCTCTACCTGGTGTCGGTGACGGGCGTCACTGGCCCGCGGGAGGCGCTGTCGCCCGATCTGGCGGAGTTCGTGGGTCGCGTCCGGCGGGTCGTGCGGACGCCGGTGGCTGTCGGCTTCGGCATCTCCACGCCGGCCCAGGCGCGCGCGGTGGGCGAGATCGCGGATGGCGTGATCGTCGGCTCCGCGCTGATCCAGGCGGCCGGCGCTGCGGCTGACGCCCCGGCTGCGGCGGCCCATTTCGTGTGGGAACTGCGCGCTGCGCTATCGCCGCGGCGCTGATGGTATGCGGCCGACAGGCTGACAGTGACATATCGTTGGGGTGGGTTGAACCCACGCTTGACCGAAACCCTGTCGTCTGGTATAGTGAAAACACGCCGCGCTGCGTCACGCGCTGTGCGCCGCTGGGGGAAAGACCCGATGCCCGAAACCGATTCACCCTTGAAAGACCTGCTGCACTGACCGGCCTGATGCGGGATGAGAGGCTGTCCTGAGCGCAGCCGAAGGAAGGTACTACAGATGACCGAGCGACTGATCGAAGCTATGTCCGAATTGCTCTGGCCAAAACCTGGCTTGCCAGGGCGCTGCGTACCATGGATTCGGGATCAGCAGGTTGCTGGGGGACGCCGTGAGCTGAGGGGCAAATCATGGATACCGATGAATTGCGAAGACTTATCGCCCAAGACGAGGGCCAGACGGTCGAGTTCAAGCTGGAAAGCGAGAAGCAGTCCGACCTGGCCGAGACCCTGGTCGCCTTTGCCAATGCCCAGGGCGGTTATGTGCTGATCGGGGTCTCGGATGATGGGCAAGTGGTGGGAGTAGAGCGAGCCAAGAACATCGCCGACCGCCTCCATGCCGCTGCGCGCCGCGTGGCGCCTTCTCTGCATGGCGCGGTGACGGTAGTCATCGTGACCCTTGAAGGACGCACGGTGGTTGTCGCGACTGTCCCTGATAACCTGGAGGCCACCTACAGCCTGGCAGGGCGCTTCGTGATCCGTGAGGGCAGCTTCAACCGGAGCATGAGCCCAGCGGACGTGTTACAACATGCCGCCCGCCGCGGAACGTTGGATTACGAAGGTACGCCAGTGCTTGAAGCAACTCTGAACGACCTCAACGAAAAACGCGTCATGGACCTCCTGGCGCAGCGGCTCCGCACGGGGACGCCGGCCCGCTCCCTGGAAGAGCTGCTGCAAATCCTGGGCGCGGCCAAAGCGGCTGAAGGGATCATCCGTCCCACCGTGGCGGGTTTGCTCTGCTTCGGCAATTGGCCCCAGTTCTACTTCAACCATGCCACCATCCTGGCCGGCCGGCTGGTCGGTCCCTTGGGTACCCAAATCTTGGATCGGGCCATCATTGAGGGGACGTTACCGGAGATGGTGGATAAGGCCGTGCAGTTCGTGGCTCGCAACACGCGCCACGGCCTGCGCATCGGCGACTCATGGACTGCGCGCGCTCGCGAGGTGGACGAGTATCCCCCGGACGCGGTGCGGGAGGCGATCACCAACGCCTGCTGTCACCGCGACTACCTGGAGCGCAGCCCGATCCAGTTGAAGATCTATGACGACCGCCTGGTGGTCGCCAACCCAGGCGGGTTGCTGCCCGGCCTGGATGTGGCGCACCTGGAAGGCCAACACCGGCCGCGCAACCCCCGCCTGGCCGATTGGCTACACAACCTGGGCTATGTCGAACGCTTCGGCGTTGGCTTGATCCGCATGAGAGAGGCGATGGAACAGGCGGGCCTGCCCGCCCCGGAGATCCAGGCCACGCCGGCAAGCTTCACGGTGACGTTGCGCGGGCCTGGGCCGGTGGACGCGCATATTGCGATGGTAGCCCAACCGGCGACTGCCCCGACCATGATCGCGGAACCACGGCCCTGGTACGCGACGACCTGGGGATAGGCGGCCGACGTGCCGGCCATCTCGGAAGGTGGTCGTTTCCGGCACGCTCGGCGTGCTCGCCATGTCCGTCTGAGCCGGATTGGTGACCCTGACCGAAGCGAGCGTTCTCCTCACGCGCATGATACGAGCGGGCTATCGCACGCCGTACAGCAACCCGGTTGAGCTGATGGACAAGCCGGGCGCGCCGGAGGGACGTCTGCGGGGATCGGATTCACACTTACCGCTGACTTTGACACAGCCGCCGCGGCGTACTAGAATCGGTTCAGCAAGGCTCCTTTCGAGAGAGTGGAAGGATGTGCGAAGACGATGACAACTTGACGCGCCCTACACCCGATGCTAAGATTCGGCTGGCAAAATCGTTCTGCCGGTTGATCGAAATCCGATAGGAGACAAGCCATGGCTCGTGAACGGCTACAGCACCTGACGCCAAAAGAAAAACTGGCTCTGCAAGAGTATTTGAACCGACTGCGGCAAGAGTACGGCCGTGACGTGCTCTCTGTCAAACTCTACGGCTCCAAAGCGCGGGGCGACCATCACGAGGACTCAGACCTCGATTTGTTTGTACGGATCGGACAGGATAACCGGCAGACGTATGCAAAGATGTATCTGATTGCCTCGGATATCGAACTGAAGTATGACCTCATTCTGGGCATGATGCTGGTAGGCCCGACACACCACAGCCTGATGCGCAGGTTGGGCGAACCGCTCTATCGAAACGTTCAACGCGAAGGGATCGAATTATGGACGAGGACACCAAGAGCCTTGTCAACATCCGACTCGAACGCGGCCGAGAAGATCTGACCGTCGCGCGGTTGCTTATTCGAGAGGGCAAATACCGGATCGCCGTGAGCCGCGCCTACTACGCCATTTTC